>JAHRVD010000160.1 GCA_019090845.1 Marinosulfonomonas sp. | reverse complement strand
GGGTGACACACTACCTTTGGCGGGCGGTGGATCACGAAGGCGAGGTGCTGGAATCTCACGTCACGAAGCGCCGGGATCGCAAAGCAGCATTGAAATTCCACAGAAAATCAATGAAGCGCCACGGTAATCCGGCAGTGATCGTAACGGACAAACTTCGATCCTATGGCGCTGCTATGAAGCAGGTCGGCAATGCCGGTCGACAAGAAACCGGCCGTTGGCTAAACAACCGGGCGGAGAATTTACACCTGCCATTCCGACGACGAGAACGGGCCATGCTCAGGTTCAGGCAAATGCGAAGTTTGCAGAAATTCGCATCCGTCCATTCTTCTGTTCACAACCATTTCAACCAGGAGCGCCACCTTTACTCGCGTGACACTTTCAAGTTCAACCGTACCCCTGCTCTCGCCGAGTCGCGCCAACTTGGCGTGTCATAATGGACAGCCTCGTTGTCCTTGCAGAGACCAGTTCGAATTCGTCTGACAGCACAAGCCACAGTACTTTGCGGTTTTTGCGGGTGACGTTGCACATCGTGCGGGACCATCTGTTAACGGACGAGCTGGCGCAGTTTTCGGCGCAGCTGCCCTTGTTGGTGCGTGGCATGATGTTTGAAGGCTGGGTTCCAAAGCGAACGCCAAGCCGGGAACGCAGCGCGGCAGAATTCATCGCAGCCATCGAAGCACAGATTGGCGAAACCGTGGAATACCGTGGGCCGGAAGACATCAAGTACGTCTTCGAGTTGTTGAACGCCCGTTTGACAGCTGGCGAGATCGAAGATGTGTGCGCTAGCCTGCCGGAAAGCATTCGGGCCTTTTGGCCGGCGCCTTGAATAAGGGGCCAGCCTACCCCAGATTACTTTTCGTCGCCAAGCGACAGGTCCAAAAGGACCGTCGGACGTTGGATGATGATCGTTTGAATGTTGTCGATCGCGATGATGTCGTCCCTGCGCATCTGGGTCAGGGTCCGACATACGGTTTCAGTTGTCAGCCCCAGGAAATCGGCTATATCTGTGCGCGTCATAGGTAGTTCCACCTGCGAATAGTTGCCAACCTTTGTGCCGACTCGATCCGTCAGCACGCACAGAAACGATGCAACCTTTTCGACCGCTGATTTCCGACCCAGCATCATGAAGTGGTCCTGCATTCCGCTGATCTCGCGCAATGCCGCCTGAAGAAGCTGACGGTGAGTTTCCTGATGGCTGCAATTGCCTTCCAGACATGACAGGCTGAAAGGCTGCAAATCGGCGTCAATCAGAACGTCGCAGTCGGTGTGGTGCTGACGCTCGGCGGGAAACCCGACCACATCGCCGGGATAGCCAAAGGCGATAACTTGCCGGCGACCGTCCTCGAGCAGGCGGGTCAGGCGCAAAACACCCGATTTGACCAAGTATAGCCACTTGACGTCATCGCCCTCGAAATAGAGATACGAACCTGTTTTGACATGGGTTTCGGGTGACTTTGGCTTTGCATTTATGAGTGCGGGAATGGGTGCTGCGGCAGCACCGTCGGTTGGAATTGTGACATACATGATTCTCGCCCCCAAGATTGAATGTGGGGCCAATTTGGACACGGTGTGTATTCTGAGTTACGATACAACTGCGCTGATTTGTATTATTTTGTATGAATCGCCGGATAACCATTTATTTGTGGTTGCTCGAATGGCTTGTCCGAATGATCGCCAAAAGGAATTTTCATGGCAAAACAGACGCTTCTTGTCGTGGAAGACGATCCGAAAATCAGAACCCTCCTTCGAAACGTTTTGGAGGGCGAAGGTTTTGCCGTCCTCCTGTCCGACGATGGCGAGGAAGTGCTGGAGCTGATGGGGAATCAGCGGATCGACCTGATCACGCTGGATATTCACCTTGGATCGCTGAACGGTTTGGACTTGGCGCGCGAAATTCGGGCCGTGTCCGCGGTGCCAATCATCATGATCACGGGGCAGGGCGATATCATTGACCGTGTGGTCGGTCTAGAGGTTGGTGCGGACGACTATATCGCCAAGCCTTTCCATGTTCGTGAAGTTGTTGCCCGCATAAGAAGCGTCTTGCGCAGGTCGGGTCTTGGGGCGGTCGAGAATGTGAATGCGCCCCCGGTTGCCGGGCAGTCAGGAAGCATGTCGTTCTGCTTTGATGGGCTGACTGCGATCCCGGACCGGTTGGAGATTTTGGACCGGAACGGCAGAGATAGCGGATTAACCAGCGGTGATTTCAAGCTGTTGAAGGTGTTTCTGGACCGGCCGAAACATGTCCTGTCCCGCGATCAATTGATGGATTTGACCGGCGGTGTCGAGTGGAGCCCGCTTGATCGCACAGTCGACAACCAGATCGCGCGCTTGCGCAAGAAAATCGAGCGCGAACCGTCCGAACCGAAGATCATCAAGACGGTGCGGGGGGTCGGTTATACTTTGGCGTGCGACGTGCAGCGCATTCAGCCATCCGAGTCTTCTGCCAAAAGCGCCTGAAGCCGGTTTGCAAGATCGGATTGCCGGTAAGGTTTGTGCAGAATGTCATAAAGCCTGTCGTGCGCCATGCCGGATGTGACAACGTCGCTGGCATACCCGGACGTCAAAAGCACTTTCACGTTCGGATATTCGGCGTTCACCTTGGCAGCCAGATCGTAGCCGTTCAGTGCGCCGGGCATGACAAGATCAGAAAACAGGATGTCGGCCTGAACGCCGGATTTGAGCATGGCATAGGCGTCCTCTCCGTTTTCGGCGGCTTCCACATCGAAACCCAGGTCGCGAATGCGTTCGACGGTCAGTTTGCGTACTTTCGGGTTGTCTTCGACGACCAGCACGGTTTCGCCGCGGCCAAGCGCGCGCCGCCCGGGGACGATGCTTTTCGGGGCTGTGTCTGGCAAGGCTTCCGCAGACTGCGACAGGGCAGGGAAATAGAGCCCGATGCTGGTCCCCAATCCGGGTTCGCTGTATAGCGTCACATGGCCACCCGACTGGCGGACAAAGCCATGAACCATGGCCAGCCCAAGGCCGGTGCCGCCGCTATCGGTCTTGGTGGTGAAAAACGGCTCGAAGGCGTGTTTCTGGGTCTCTGGGCTCATACCGTCGCCGTCGTCGCTGACCGAAAGTCGCACGTATTCGCCCGGTTTGATGTCGATCTCCTGCGCCATATAGCTGTCGTCGATGCTGACATTGGTGACGGAAATCAAAAGCTCGCCCTTGTCGCCCATGGCATCTCGCGCATTGAGGGCCAGGTTCATCAGGGCGGATTGAAACTGAACCGGGTCGATCATGACGGGTTTAAGATCGTCGGCGAAGTCGATCTTGATTATGAACGGTGAACCTAAGGTACGTTTCAGGATTGCTAGGGCGTCTTCGCACACTTCGCGCAGGTCCGATCGGATCGGAGCGAGGTTACTTTTGCGTGCGAAGATCATCAAGCGCGATGTCAGGTCTGCACCCAGTTGGGCGGCATCCAGCGCATCGCGGATCAACGCTCGCTGATTGGCACCCACGCCGCGCATTTCAAGCAGTTCAAGGTTGCCAATCACGACCGTCAGCAGGTTGTTGAAATCATGCGCAACGCCGCCGGTCATCTGGCCAATGGCATCCAGTCTTTGCGAGCGCGCCAGTGCCGCCTGCGCGGCTTTTCGTTGGGTCAGGTCGTGCAGAATGCTGACGAAAACCGGCTTGCCGCCAATTTCTGTTCGCCCGACCGAAAGATGCAATGGAAAGGTTTTTCCGTCCTTGATCTGTCCTTCGAGGTCCCGACCTTTGCCAATTATCTTATGCTCGCCGGTTTCGAGGTGGGTCTTCATATAACCATCGTGCGCAATGGCGTATTCTGCCGGCATGATGATTTTGACGTTCTGCCCGATCAATTCGGATTCGCTATAGCCAAACATGGTGCAAGCGGTCGTGTTCACACGGATGATCGTGCCAGTTTCGTCCGATAGGATGATGGAATCGACAGTCGCGTCGAGGATGGCATGCAGAAGGGCTTTGTCATCAGTTGGGTTGTTCACGCCGTCCCCTGTTCGTTTCTGCATGCGCGCAGATCGTTGATGTTAGTCAACCCGCGTTGTTTCTATCTTTGCACAATGCAGCCTGAAATAGCTTGGGAGTGCAAAGTATGAAACCGATTGTGACTTGGATCTTGCTGGCAAACACACCCGAGGCCAGCGTACTTGTGAATCGCGGGCCTGGAAAGGGGCTTGCTGTGTTGGACGGCGTGACATTCCGTTCGGAGGAAGCAGCAGATCCGCGCGACAAGGCGGGTGTTGGCCACAGCATTGCCGGTCATAGCGTTTCGGCTGTTGAGCAGGCAAATCCACAGAATAAGGTCGATGCCGAATTTGCCCGTAAACTGGCCGATTTATTATCTGGCAGGCTTGGTGCAAACCAGTTTGACCGGCTGATCGTTGTTGCTGGACCGCATATGTTGGGTTTGCTGCGAGCGTCGTTTGATGATGCGCTGAAGGCCGCGTTGGTCGGCGAGATCGACAAAGATCTGTCAGGCCAGTCGGCCGATGCCGTGGCATCGCATATTGAAGGCATAATCGCGGTTTGAAACCAACAAGGCTTTGGTGGCGGTCTTTATTGTTCAGGTCGGACGGGACGGCGCGGACCAGTTCAGATAGCGTACCAGATCCGCCAGCGAAATGACGCCAAGTAGGTTGTGGCCCGAGGCTACAAGAAACTTGCGGGTTCCGGTGCTGGAAATCCTTGCCAGAAGATCCTGAACCGAAGTGTCCGCCGGGATCGTCGCAGCCTCGTCGAGGCCGATGAAAATGTCGCCAACGCGCGTACTGGCCCAGTTTTCCCGGTCAATCTTGCTGACCATTGATTGATCTATGTGGCCCAGCAGAACTCTGTTTTCGACAACCGGGACAAAGGTGATGCCCTCATGCAGAATGATCGTGTTGACGAACTCTGTCAGCGTGGCATCCGGGCTGACCACAATCGGATCACGGTGCATGATCTCGGCCACCGTCCTTTTGCCGAAGACTGATCGCGCCAGTTGCGTCTGATAGCTTGACCGGGCGGCGACTAAGAGAAACCCGCCGATCATCATTTGCCAAAGCGCCGAGACGACCGCGCCCTGAAACAGCGCAAACAAACCCAGCCCCATAAGCACATATGCAAAGGCCATGCCGGATTTCGCGGCGGTTTCGGTTGCCTGCAGCGGGTCGCCGGTTTTGTTCCAGAGATAGGCACGCAACACCCGGCCACCATCAAGTGGGAAGGCCGGCACCATATTGAAAAGCGCCAACACCAGGTTGATGACCGCGAGATACGAGAAAACGGCGGTTACCGACTGAAGCCCTGCTATCCGCGCGGTGATGGCGCTGAGAAGCCAGAATCCGGCTCCGAGGCAAAGGCTCATCGCTGGGCCTGCAAGGGCAACCCAGAATTCGACACCAGCCGATTGGGGTTCGTTTTCAGTTTCAGCAAGGCCGCCAAAAAGGAAAAGCGTGATGCTTTTGATCCGCATGCCGAACCGGCGCGCGACGACGGAATGGGCTAGTTCATGGAGTAAAAGCGATGCGAAAAAACACAACATGGCCGCGAGCGCCATGACGACATAGGTCGTGCCGGTTTGGTCGGGATGAACGGACGGAAAGTAGTGTTGCGAAAGGCTCCAGGTGATCAGAGCAGCGATCAATGCCCAGCTAGGATCAAGTTTGATGTCGAACCCATTGAGAGTGAATATTTTTACGGCATTTGAGAACATGGATCGCCTCGCTTTGGATACATCTTAGCGCAACTGGAAATAGGGCGATTGACATTGCTCAAAAACGTTACCCCGGATGAAAGAGAGAGCCGACGCCATAGGCGATGATAGCGGCCAGGGCGCCGATCAAAAGCGTTTCGCCGCCTGACCACCACCATTTTGACAACGACCAGCGGCTTTTCGCAGCGCCGATCAGGAAGAAGGTTACAAGGGTCGCCACGGTCGAGATGGTGAAAGCGTTCGGCATGCCTAAGACGAAAGGCACCAGTGGAATCGCACCGGCAGCCAGGAAGGCTGCGAATGTCGCGATGGCTGCGCGCGTCGGGTCGGGTTCTTCGCGGGTCAGCCCGTATTCGTCGGTCAGCATGAGGCCAATCCATTTGTCCTTGTTTTGCGAGATCGCCTCGGTCGCCATGTCCAGGACGTCACCGGTCAGGCCGCGAAGCTCGAGGATCTGACGTAGTTCCTCAAGTTCGCCGGATCGGTAATTTTCGATGTGAGATTCCTCGATCTGGACGTTCCTGCGGCGGTCATCCAGTTCGGCCTTGGTGCCGGAATAGTTGCTTGCGGCCATCGAGAACCCGTCCGCCAAGATGTTGGCGATCCCCAAAGCCACGATGACACCTTGCGACAGCCCGGCACCTTCGACACCTGCGACGATGGCGAAGGTTGTTACGGTGCCGTCGATGCCACCGTACACCATGTCTTTCAGATGGCCGATCCTTGTACTGACAGACAGTCTTTGTGCGATTTCGCCGGGGCTGTGACCGTGTTCAATTGGCATGGGCTCAATGTGCCCGATTGGCGCTATTTCGTATTGAGCGAGATCAATGCGAAATCGCGCTTCTCTGTGCAGTTAGAGCCATGCAGATCGCGGAAACTTCTCTGGCCTCAAGCCTTTTTATCTTCTTGGGGTGCGCTGTCGTTGTGTGGTTTTCCGGGGCGCGGCTGGCCTATCTGGCGGATTCCCTTTCCGACAGGCTCCATCTGGCAAAATCGCTGATGGGCCTGCTGTTCCTGTCGCTTGCTACGTCACTGCCCGAGGTTGCCACGACGCTTTCGGCGGCAGTTCAGCAGTCGCGTGATCTGGTGTTAAACAACTTGTTCGGTGGCATTGCGTTGCAGACGGCCATTCTGGCGATGTCGGATTTCTGGGCGCGGGGGGCGATCACGAATTATCCGCGAAAGGCCAATCACGCGCTTGAAGCGACGTTGCTGGTGCTTTTGTTGTCGGTGGCGTTGATTGTCACCAGTCTGGGCGAGACGTTCGTATTCTATGGCGTGGGGCTTGGCAGCGCGGTTATCGCGCTGGCCTATGTGGGGGCGATCTGGCTTCTCAGGCGGTACGATAATGCCAGTGACTGGGTGCCCGTCGATCTGCCCGATCCCGAGCCGCTGCC
>JAHRVD010000159.1 GCA_019090845.1 Marinosulfonomonas sp. | reverse complement strand
TGGCGATTGCCACGCTTGGGATTGCGGAAATCATTCTGGCGGTGATGAAAAACGAAGACTGGCTGACCCGCGGCGTCAAAAACGTCGTCGGTATCCGACGCCCGGTTCCCTATGAGATTGACCTGCAAAATTCAGCCAGTTTTGTGACCCGTATGCAAAGCTGGGGGTTTGACCCGGTGCCAGCCTCGGCGATCACCGTGAAACTTGCCTATGCGGGCCTGTTTATTGTGGTGCTACTGGCGCTGATCTGGCTGTCACAAATGGCGCTGAACTCGCCTTGGGGGCGGATGATGCGTGCGATCCGCGACAATGAAGTCGCCGCCGAGGCTATGGGCAAGGATGTTACCCGCCGACATTTGCAGATTTTTATTCTTGGCTCTGCGGTCTGTGGCTTTGCCGGGGCGATGATGACGACGCTGGATGGCCAGCTGACGCCGGGCACATACCAGCCCCTGCGCTTTACCTTTCTGATCTGGGTGATGGTGATTGTTGGTGGGTCGGGCAATAACTGGGGCGCGGTTCTGGGCGGGTTTGTGATCTGGTTTTTATGGGTGCAGGTCGAGCCTGTCGGCCTGTGGCTTATCAACCTGATCACATCAGGCATGGCCGATGGATCGGCGCTGAAAGGCCATCTGCTGGACAGTGCTGCACATATGCGGATGCTGACGATGGGGACGATCCTGTTGCTGGTGCTGCGTTTCAGCCCGCGTGGATTGATCCCGGAACGCTGAGCTAACCGCTGGAGCCAAAATGCCCGATCTGCCCCCTGTCCTGATCCTTGCCGCAGGCGCATCAAGGCGCATGGGAGCGCACGACAAGCTGGCCGAGGACATCGGCGGGCAAAGCTTGCTTGGACATGTGGCGGATGTCGCCCTTGGCAGCGGGGCCGAGGTGTTTGTCACCCTGCCCGACCCGGATATGGATCGCGCCCGGTTGCTGGCCGAAAAACCGGTGAAAATTCTGCGGGTTCCGGATGCAGACAGCGGTATGGCGGCGTCTTTGCGGACCTGGCCCGGTGCAGCCCCACAGGACACGCCCGGCGTTGTGGTCATGCTGGCGGATATGCCGGATGTGACCTCAGCCGATCTGGCCACCCTGATGCAGGCATTCATGGGTGCCGGGGCAAAACGCATCATCCGCGCCACCGACACCAGCCAGACGCCCGGCCACCCGGTGATATTTCCGCGCCATTTGTTTGAAGATTTCGCAGATCTGCGCGGTGATCAGGGCGCGCGGCCGCTGCTACGTGGGCAAGACGTTATTCAGGTGGCCCTGCCCGACCTGCACGCCACCACCGATCTTGATACCCCGCGTGATTGGGCCGCGTGGCGCGCGCGCCAGACCAGCCCACCAGAACAGGCCGACTAACGCGACAGCAATTCGGCCTCGTAACGCTTTAACGTGCGTCGGGCCGTCACAAATGCGGCGTCGTGCTTTCGCGTTTTCAACTCCGGGAACAGGCGGAAGATTTCTTCCTGTTGGGCATTAGCCAGCGTCGACATCCCCTGATCGCCCGGCAGAAAAGTTTCGGTCCACGCCCCGTTGGACAACACGATCTCGTGCCGGTCACACAGAAAATGGATGTACTCGACCTGACTGGTGACCCAGTGCTCGATCCCCGGCATGCCGACCAGATGCTTGGCAGCCACCAGCACTTCGTTTTCGTCAAAATATAGCTGCGCCTGTTTGTTTATCAGCAAAACGCGGTGATTGGGTGACACCAGCATGTCCCGTTCCGGCAACCCATAACCAAGCGCACCGCGACGGATCAAAATTGGTTGCAGTTTCTGTGACAGCGTCCCTGCCCCCAAAGTTATTCGTTTACGTCCGATCCAGCGAATTTCCTGTGCGCCGTTGTCGCGGGTAAAAACTTTGTCACCAACTTCAAGATCCTCAACCAGTCGCTGGCCGCTCATTGTGGCGATGCCGGTTCCGGGGGTGAAGCAGATCACGCGCTCAATCTCTTTGAAAGTTGCCGTTCGGGTTACTTGCCCGGCAGCGTTCAGAAATGAAATTGTGCCGCTTTCCGGCCCTGAATACTGGATCGTGTATTTCCCCGCACCCGACAGGTCGAGAATATCAATATCTTTGCCGTCAGCATCTTCACCGCCGACAATCTGATGGTCGCCCGGTGTCACATAAAAAGTATCGCTGCCATGGCCGCCATCGGCCTGATCGTTGCCGCCGCCAACGATCAGCGTGTCATTGCCATCCTGACCAAATAGTTTGTCGTTATTGGCACCACCATCAAGATAATCGTTCCCGGTGCCGCCATAAAGCCCGTCGTTTCCCTGCCCGCCGAGCAAGCGGTCATCACCCGCATTGCCGAACAATTCGTCGTCACCCGACCCGCCAACCAGCAGATCATCGCCGGAACCGCCGTGCAGGGAATCGTCGCCCGACCCGCCATCAATTATGTCGTTGCCAGCATCACCAAAAACCCGGTCATCGCCCTGACCGGCGTCAATTATGTCATTTCCATCGCCGCCAAATATTTCGTCGCCACCGCGCCCGCCGTCTATGGTGTCATTGCCGGTGCCGCCGTTTATCTGGTCCTCCCCGTCGCCGCCGGAAATATTATCATTGCCTGAGCCACCAAAAACCACGTCTGCGCCATTGCCCGCGTTAATCTGGTCATCACCAGAGCCGCCATCAATCCAGTCATTGCCATTGCCACCGATAATTACATCATTACCGCCCCGTCCGCGGATCGTGTCGGCCCCGTTGGTGCCGTCTAAATTGTCGTCCCCGGATGTTCCGTTAATGATCGCCATATAACCCCCAAAATCACACCGACAGTCGGCACGACGCATCGCGCAATCGGATCAGCACATGCTCGCGGTCCAATTTTGTGCCTTAATTTAGTCATAATTCGTGGGGAAAAATGGGTAAAGCGATGGGACCACCGCAAGTTGGAAACAACCTATTTCTGGGTGTAAATTGGGGTGGCGCGATCTTTGTCCGACACCGTTTATTTGATGAAATTGTTCTTCTTCTGACGACAATGCCGTCCAACCCCGCTGGTTGTTTACAGATATGTCCGTTTCGCGGGTTATCGGGCGTTTGCATGATCGCGCCATGGGACAACAATCGGTGAAAGCCGAGGCACAGTCCAAGCGAAACAATCGGCTAATTTGGAATGGATTGTCGACCATTTTGCTGGGTGGCTTAGGCAATTATGGCCAAAATGTGCCCCGGATGATTCGTGATCTGGTCAGATTGTGGCGCAGCGAGTGCCACCAATCCGGACCTGTCTCGTCTGTATTGTAGTTGCTGGTGCCCGAGGTGGGAGTCGAACCCACACACCCGTGAAGGCGGGGGATTTTGAATCCCCTGCGTCTACCATTCCGCCACTCGGGCAACCG
>JAHRVD010000158.1 GCA_019090845.1 Marinosulfonomonas sp. | reverse complement strand
TCCCGCCTGTCCGCGCGCTGGTAGCTCAGTTGGATAGAGTACTTGACTACGAATCAAGGGGTCGGGGGTTCGAATCCTCCCCAGCGCGCCACAGGAATTACCTAAATAATTGAATTTAAAGAACATCATCGATATTGATTTCTTCTACATCCCCGTAAATTTCCTGCGAAAAATAGTACCTGTCACCGCCCGTTTGGCTGGGCCAGAGAGCGTGACGCCCAAGAATGTGGCCCCGGAGTCCGGGTTTCCGGGCGGACCCATCATTTCAGACGCGCGCCCTTGAATGTCGCGGTCGAATGGCAAGCGCTGCATTGGGCACCAAATGTCCCTTTGTGCACATCGTCAGAGCGGTGACAGGACAGGCAGCTTCGTGAAAGCAGGGGCCGGTCGTTGACCGGTTGTGCATGACAATTTTCGCATTTCTGGGCGGCGTGCGCCCCAGTCAGCGAAAACCGCGTTTGAGCATTGTGATCAAAAAGCCAAAATGCCCAGCCGTTTGGGTTGTGGCATGTTTCACATTCCGGACCCAGTTTTGAGCGGTGCGCGTCGTCGCTTGTGTGACATGAAACGCAATCGCTTTGGGCGATCTGAAACGTGGTGTCGATATGGCATCCTTCGCAGGGCACAACCCTATGTTGGCCAATGAGGGGAAAGTCGGTGAAATCGTGGTCGAAATAGACATCCTTCAGCCAACCGCTGGAAGAATGGCAGTCAGCACAGTTTATGCCAAGCTCGCCGCGATGCGTGTCGTCCGGGCGATGGCAACTGGCGCAATCTGAGCCTTGGGGGTGCTTAAAAACATTTTCGGCATGGCAATCGTTGCACTGCGCGGTTTTGTGCGCCCCCTCCAGTCTGAAATCTGTGTCTAGTCCGTGATCGAACCTTACCTCACTCCATTTCGTGTTTACGTGGCAAGTTTCGCACTTGGCGCCGAACCGGTCTTCGTGCACATCCTGAATGCGGTGGCAGCCAACGCATTTCACCGGAAGGTCTTCAAAGGCTTCCCCGGCGTGGCATACGGCACAGGAGACAGTCTTGTGGGCATTGGTAAGTGGGAAATCTGTTTTAGAATGGTCAAATGTGCTGACATCGGCCCAGCCCGTGGATTTGTGGCAATTCGCGCAATCATTGCCCAGTTTGCCATCATGCCGGTCTTCATTCCTGTGACAGTCGAAACATTGGGATGCGGCCTTGCGGAAGGGTTCGCTGGATTGGTGACAATTTTCGCAGGCCACACGCATATGGGCACCGTCCAGCCTGAAATCGGTCTGGTCGTGATCGAAGGTTTCCCGATCCAGTAACGCGATCTGAAAATCACGGCCCTTGTGGTCGGTATGGCAATGGTCGCATTCTGATGCCTGTGCTTCGGCGGAGCGTCCGTGAAAACCGGACGCTGCTTTCAGGTCACCGGATACGTCCTTGTGGCAATCCAGACAAAGCCCGACCTGCGCGCCTTTTTTGAAATCGTCATGGCAGTTAGCGCAGTCTTTTTGCAGCTCGCTGTGTGAGCTTGTCAGGTCGCCAGGTAGTACAAGCCGTTCAAACAGGCTTTGGGCTTGGGCGGATGCGGTCAGCAAAATCATGGCAAGCAGGCTGTGAGCGACGAAATTTGCCAGCGCCTTTATCCAATCCGCCATGCCGGACCTAGTACAGGTGAACTGCAATGACATGCAGGATGGCCGCGGCAAAAAGAATGAAAAAAAGCGGCAGGTGGAGAAAATGCCAAAGCGCAAACAAGCGTTCGTAAAGGATGAAGGTTTGCGCGGTTTCCACCGCAGCCAGGTAGGCGTCGATACTGCGCCTGATCTGCCGCTGGTTGGGCTTTGTGCCGGCCACGCCGCCCGGACCGGTCGCGCCGGAAAAGGCCAGTAGCCGGCGCCGCAGCCTGCGACGCGAAAAGCGGCTAACCACAGATGCTGCGGCAGTAGCGGTCAGCGCGCCGTCCTCTTTCAGATGGCGCACTTCGTAGGCTTCCAGTTCGCCCAGTATCTGCGCCCTGCCAGCGCGCAACTCCTGCAGTTCCGGCCATTGTGCTTTGACCGCATTTTTCATTTCGGAAACCGTGCGTTTGCGTCCGCTCAACCCGAGATGAACGTGCCGGTGGAGGAACCGGCCGACATAACCGCTGCCAGCGACAATAAGCATACTGAACAACGCAACCTGAGAGTTGAGAGACCCCAGCGTGAAGTTCGAATGGAGCAACACCAGAGCAGGTCCGACGACGCCTAACAACATATGGAGGCGAAACCACTGCGGAATCGGACCCAGCCAGCGCATCGCGGAAACCCGTTTGCGCAATGGATAGAGCAACAAAAGGAGCAACATCACCGAGCCGACGATGCCAAGGTAGTAGCCAATTCCTGTTTCTGCTGTCAGATGCCCTTCATTCCTTTGCGCCCAAGCATAGGCAAGCATCAGGACCATGACGATGGTTACAATCAGTATGTCATGCTGACCCCGCACAGTCGGACCGCTGGCAGGTGCTTTGCCGGCCATTGACCCGGCATTAGCGGGCGTGCCTACTTGCGCTGCTTGGACAGTGCGCGTTTTATTTTGCCGTTGCAGTTCCATTGCTTCACCGGACGTCCGTATGGGTCACACCATAGATCAAGTCGTATATTTGGCGACGATCTCTATCCATGGAATTCGTCAATTTCGAGGTTTTTCCAACGTTTGGCGTGTTTATCTGAGCAAGATCCTGCCGAATAAACCAAAGTTTAGAAGGATCGGCCCTGCGGCAGATGCAACACAACCCAAGGCGTGATACAAACAGGCTGGGTGTGGGCGTCAGTAAATTCGCAGACGACCGGCTCTTTTCCCGCACAAAACAAAATGGATGCATAGCCGGTCCTGGGCAGAGGCAGAAAATGACGGCAGAGCTGGGGCAGTATTGTCTTATCCTTGCGTTGATGATTGCAGTCGCGCAGACGGTCGTGCCGCTTGCCGGAGCATGGCGACGGGATATCAATCAGATGGTTTTTGCGGATTATTCGGCAATTGCCCAGTTGATTTTCGTTGGCTTATCTTTTGCACTTCTGGCGCGCGCCTTTGTCGTTTCAGATTTTTCGCTTGCGGTTGTGGCGATCAATTCCAACACGGCGATGCCCTACTTTTTTCGGCTGGCCGCGACATGGGGTAACCACGAAGGTTCCCTGCTGCTGTGGATTCTGGCCACTGCCACATTCGGTGCCTTTATAGCAGCGTTTGCACGGAACCTTCCGGTGACACTCAAGGCGCGCGTTCTGGCGATACAAGGGGCCATTGCGGCCGGGTTTCTGGCACTGACAATATTCACCTCAAATCCGTTTGAGCGGCTTCACCCTGCGCCCGCCGACGGGCAGGAACTCAACCCGCTCTTGCAGGATATTGGCCTCGTTCTGCACCCCCCTTTCCTTTATCTCGGCTATGTCGGTTTTTCGGTGGCGTTCTCTTTTGCGGTGGCGGCATTGATCGAGGGTAAAGTTGACAGCGCATGGGCACGGTATGTGCGGCCCTGGGTGCTGGCGGCATGGATCTGCCTGACATTAGGGATCACGCTTGGAAGTTTCTGGGCCTATTACGAGCTTGGCTGGGGTGGCTGGTGGTTTTGGGACCCGGTTGAAAATGCCAGCTTTATGCCCTGGCTCGTAGGGACGGCCTTGCTGCATTCCGCCATTGTCGTTGAACGACGGCAGGCACTGATTGTCTGGACATTGTTTTTATCAATCCTGACGTTTTCGCTTAGCTTGATAGGAACTTTCCTAACTCGGTCAGGCATTTTGACCAGCGTACATGCATTTGCAGCCGACCCTGCCCGCGGAATGGGCATACTTCTTCTGCTTTTGGTTTTTACCGGGGGAGCGTTGACGCTGTTTTCAGTGCGCGCGCGCCGTCTTGACCGGCTGGTGCCCTTTACGCCGGTTTCACGCGAAGGCGGTCTTGTTGTGAACAATATCCTTCTTGTCGTCGGTGCTGGCACCGTGTTTCTTGGCACGTTTTATCCGCTTTTCGTCGAATTGATCGGGCCAGACAAAATCTCGGTCGGGGCGCCATACTTCAATCGTAGTTTCGTGCCCTTGGTCATCCCTTTGCTGTTGGTTCTTGCTCTGGGGCCATTCCTGCACTGGAAGCGCGATGATTTGAAGGGAGCGGTCAAGCGCCTGAAGGGCACGGCTGTGGCGACGGCCCTGATTGGGGTCGCGGTGGTGAGTATTTTCGGTGTCGCCAAGCTTGGTGCCGCTTTGGGCCTAGCGCTCGCGGCGTGGCTTGTCGTCGGTTCCGTTGCTATCTTGGTGAAACGCACCCGGTTGCTGGAAAGACGCTGGGCGCGCAGTCTCCACCTTGCCAGATCGACGCCGCGGGCAACCTACGGGATGATTATCGCGCATGCGGGGGTGGGGCTGTTCGTGGCTGGGGTGACTTGTGTCACCGTTTGGGAACAAGAGCGTATTGTAGCAATGGCCCCGGGCGATAGCGCGGAGATTGCGGGCTACACCTTTACGCTTCAGGATGTGCGCGGCGGAGCGGGCAGTAATTATCAGTTGGAGAGTGGCACATTTCTGATCGCGCGCCAGGGTCGCGACATCATGGAAATGAGCTCTGAAAGGCGGTACTATCCCGTCAGTGGCAGGGTCACGACCGAGGCCGCGATTGCACTGAGTGGGTTAACAAATCTATATGTCGCCATCGGGGAACCGAATGACCGCGGTCAGTGGGTCGCGCGCATCTATTACCACCCGGGCGTAATTTTTGTCTGGATAGGGCCAGTGCTGATGGCGCTCGGTGGTTTGCTTTCATTGGTGGATCGCAGAATGCGGATCGGAGCGCCAAGGCGCAGGGTTCAGGTGTCAACACAGGTCGGGGAGGCTTCGGTCTGACATGTTGGCGGGCAGGATCATCAGGATCGTCGCGGCGGTTGTTAGTCTCTGGGTTTTCTGGGCGCCAGCCCCTGTCGGCGCCGTTAATCCCGATGAGATGCTGGCGGATACGGTTCTTGAAAAGCGGGCGCGCGAGCTTAGCAAAGGATTGCGGTGCGTGGTGTGCCGCAATCAAAGCATTGACGATTCAAATGCTGTCTCTTATACACATCTGACGCTGCCG
>JAHRVD010000157.1 GCA_019090845.1 Marinosulfonomonas sp. | reverse complement strand
TCACTTCAAAGCCGGGCGCACCATCGCGGGTGGCCATCAACAGGCCGATATCATGGGCGCGGGTGACGGCGCGGTCGTTCGGGCTGCCGGTTACGGCGATCTTGAACTTGCGCGGCAAGAACTGAAATTCCGGGTGATCGGTGGACCATTGGCGCAGCAGTTCGGCAACCGGGCGCGGGTCCTCGATTTCATCGGCAGCAGCACCGGCGAAATGATCGGCTGTGACGTTGCGCACCGTGTTGCCCGAGGTCTGGATCGCGTGCATATCTACCTTTGCCAGCGCATCCAGCATGTCAGGCACATCGCGCAGTTCGGGCCAGTTATACTGGATGTTTTGCCGGGTGGTGAAATGGCCATAGCCCTTGTCCCACTTGTCGGCAATCATCGCCAACTGGCGCATCTGGGCACCTTTCAACGTGCCATAGGGGATCGCGACACGCAGCATATAGGCATGCAATTGCAGATAAAGACCGTTCATCAGACGCAGCGGCTTGAACTCGTCTTCCGTCAGTGATCCATCAATGCGGCGTTCCACCTGAGCGCGGAACTGCGCGTTGCGTTCGGCCACAAAGCCATGGTCAAAGCTGTTGTAATTATACATTTGTGCCGGCCTCTTGCTTGCCGTGGGAATAGTTTGACGGACCTTTGGCGCGAAATGCCTCGCGGAAATGAACCGGCTCTGGTCCGTTTGCACCGGGGCGCGCATCCGCCAGCATGGCCCCGACAACGTCGCCTTGTGCTGCGCCAAATAACAGCCGTATCTGGGCGTGTGCCTCGTCCTGGATCAACTCGGCCTGCGCGTGCTCGCGGCTCCAGCTGTCGTCGGCGCAAAGATAGATCACATCGCCCTTTAGCAATGCGTTGGCAGTTACGACTTTGGCTTTGAAGGTCCGGCTCATTGTGCCTGCTCCTGTTTGGCTGGCGGTTGGAAATCTATGCAGGTCGAGATTCTGTAATTTCAAGCTTGAATATAGAACATTGTTCTGGTTAGTTGCTATGTGCTGTCAGAAATAAGGACAAATGTTCCAAGTGGGCGTCAGCGCGATATGAATATCCCACAAGCCAGAGGAAATCAGAATGTCTGTTCGTATTGACGCCGTGGATCGAAAGATACTGGCAGAACTGCAGCGCGACGCCAGCCAGTCGCTTGACGAAATCGCGCGCAAGGTCGGTGCCTCCAAAACGCCGGTATGGAACCGGATCCGCAAGCTGCGCGACGCCGGTGTGATCGGTCAGCAAACCGTCATTCTGGACCCCGAGGCATTGGGGTTTGAGGCATGTTTTTTCGTGCTTATTCGCACCAGCGAACATGAGGGCGACTGGCAGGCAGCGTTTCTGAAAGCACTGAACGATCGCCCCGAAGTGATGGAGGCGCACCGGCTGGCCGGTGAGATCGATTATATCCTGAAAGTGCGGGTGGCCAATGCGCGCGCCTATGACGAATTCTATCAGGCGCTTATTTCCGAGGTGCGGATTTATAACGTGACGGCGTTGCTGTCGATGGAACAGATCAAATCGACGACGATGCTGCCGCTCTGACCTGCAGTTCATTCAACCCGTGAAAGTGGTAATTGTTTGAATAGGCTGGGGTTTGGGCCATCGTTAGGCCGGAGAAACGCTGAAACAGGATCGGCAGTGCGGTGCGCATTTCCAGCCGGGCCAGCGGTGCGCCTAGGCAAAAATGCGCGCCTGCGCCAAAGCTGACATGGGTCTGGACCGGGCGGAACGGGTCAAACCTGTCCGGTGCGCTCCATCGGGCCGGATCGCGATTGGCCGCCCCTAGCAGACAGGCAACTTTGGTGCCCGCCGGGATCACGTGGCGACCAAGCTCGACGTCCTCATAGGCCCATCTTTGAAACATGTGCAGCGGCGGGTCATACCGCAGGATTTCATCAACCGTTGCGTCAATCTGTTCGGGCACCAGCGCATCGGCCACGTTTGCAGATTGCACCAGTGCAGCTATGCCATTGCCGATCGTGTGAACTGTCGCCTCGTGGCCTGCATTGAGCAGCAGGATACAGGTGGTAATCAGTTCTTGGTGAGACAGGCGATTGCCGTCCTCTTCGGCTGCAATCAAATGCGTGATCAAATCATCCGCCGGACGTTGGCGGCGGTATTCAACGACGTCGGTCAGAAATTGTGAAAACTCGCGTGCGGCGGTGGCGGCGGCCACCTCATCGGTGTAGGTGCGGCGTGCCTGATACATGCCGACCATCGCGTGCGACCATTTCAGCAGCTGATCGGCGTGGCTTTCGGGCACGCCCAAAAGCCGGGCGATGACGATGACAGGGATCGGGGTGGCATAATCTGCGATCACGTCAAATCCATCCGGGTCAATATTGTCCAGCAGATCGTGCGCTATCTGCGCGATCTCGGGGCCAAGTGCGCCGATCCGGCGCGAGGTAAACGCCCGCAACACCAGACCACGCAGACGTGTATGGCGCGGCGGTTCCAGTTCCAGCATCGAGTGTTGCTCGATGCGCCAGAAATCCGCCTGATGCGCCGGGTGCGGGGTGGTTTGATCTGGCGGGGCCTCGCGCCCGAACCGCCGGTCACGAAGGATTGCCCAGACTGCACCATAAGACAGGGCACAGGGCATGTCGTATTCCTGCCAGTGAAATACCCCGCCGGCACGTTGGCGCGCCGTCTCGTAAAACGAATAGGGGTTTTGCACAAACTGTGGGTCGGTGGGGGATTGGGACAGGGAAATCATTCGGAAGGGGCCCATTTTTGGCAATAAAGCTGGTGAACCCGGATTTGGGCCGTGGGTTCTTATTGCGAGTATTTGGGCCGTCGGGCAATCGCACAAAGCCAAAATTCGGCCTGATGCGGGGCAAATTGCGTTTTAGAGGCTGAAAATACAGTCCCGGTCATCAAAAGGCTTGCCGTGGGGGCAACAATTTCGTTTTCTTTCAGGCATCGCCCGCAGTTGGGCGCATGAATAATTTGTAAATACCTGAGGGAGGATACCAATATGAAAATCTTAACCGTTGCGGCGACCACCGCCGCCCTGATGCTGGGTGCGACATCAGCAATGGCCAGTTGTGATGCTGGCGAAATTGTCATCAAGTTCAGCCACGCCACAAATGTGGATAAACACCCCAAAGGCATCGCTGCGGCCTTGTTCATGGAACGTGTGAACGCTGAAATGAACGGTGTCGCTTGCGTCGAAGTGTTCCCGAACTCGACACTTTATAATGACAATCTGGTACTGGAAGCGCTGCTGAACGGCGACGTTCAGTTGGCCGCCCCGTCGCTGTCTAAATTCGAAGCGTTTACCAAACAGTTCCGCATCTTTGACCTGCCGTTCATGTTCAAGAACATCGAAGCTGTGGACGCGTTCCAGACATCTGAAACCGGCACAGCAATGAAGGCCTCGATGACGCGTCGCGGCTTGCTTGGGCTGGAATTCTGGCACAATGGGCTAAAGCAATTCTCGGCCAACAAGCCGCTGCTTGCTCCGGGCGATGCTACGGGCCTGAAATTTCGGGTTCAGCCGTCTGACGTGCTGATTGCACAAATGGAAGCGATCGGCGCCTCGGCGCAGCCAATGGCGTTTTCCGAAGTTTACGGTGCGCTGCAAACCGGCGTTGTGGATGGTCAGGAAAACACCTGGTCCAATATCTACGGCAAAAAGTTCTTTGAAGTTCAGGATGGTGTGACTGAAACCAACCACGGTATTGTTGACTATCTTGTGGTGACGTCTGTGGACTGGTGGGAAGGTCTGGATGCTCCGGTTCGCGATCAGCTGACAACGATCCTGCGCGAAGTAACGGTTGCCCGTAACGGTGAAGCATTTGCTGTGAACGAGTCCGCCCGACAGTCCATTCTGGATGCAGGTGGCGTGATCCACGAGCTTGACGCCGCTGCCCGCCAAGCGTGGGTTGATGCGATGAAGCCGGTCTGGAGCAAGTTTGAGGCCGACGTTGGTGCCGATAACATTGCCGCAGCACAAGAGATCAACGCGTCCATGTAAGGTGCCGATTTAAAATCAAAATGGCCCGGCATACGTCGGGCCATTTTTCGATCAGGGAGGGGAAAGAGCATGTCGGGAAACACGCGCTTTACGCCAAAAACACCATTTGGCCGCGTTGTCCATTCATTCGAAGAAACAGCGATTGCCGTCCTGATGGGGCTGATGACGCTGGTGACTTTCGTCAATGTTATCATGCGCTACGGCTTTGATAGCTCGCTTATCTGGGGGCTGGAAGTCACGCTGATCCTGTTCGCGTGGCTGGTTCTGTTTGGCATCAGCTATGGTTTCAAAATCACCTCGCATCTGGGTGTTGATGCGGTGACCAACATTTTTTCACCGGCTGGGCGCAGGGTTTTTGGGCTTATCGCGGCCGCGTGCTGCCTGATTTATGCGTTTTTGCTGGCCAAGGGGGCGTGGGATTATTGGGCGCCGTTCGCGGCCTTGCAGCCGACCGACGGGCGCTGGTTTCCGCTTGGATTCACCGAAGGTGTGCGGGACCGTGCATTTTACGAAACCGATCAGGTGCCGATGCTTGGCATGTTCCGGTTTCTTGAGGATCTTATAAATTACGGCGATGAATACGAAAAACTTCCCCGCGTTATTCCCTACGCCATGCTGCCGGTAGCCGCGCTTTTGATGCTGTTTCGCCTGATGCAGGCCACGATGTCAATCTGGCGCGGTGATCAGGAAAGCCTGATCGTCAGCCATGAGGCCGAAGAAGCGGTCCAAGACGCCGCAGCCCTGAACCGCGAGGATTGAGCATATGACCGTAGTCATTCTTTTCACCATGGTGATCGTCCTATTGCTGATCGGGGTGCCAATCGCCGTGTCGCTTGGCCTGTCGTCGATGATCTTCCTGCTGGCCTATTCGGACACATCGCTCGCCTCGATTGCGCAGTCGATGTATCAGGCGATGGCCGGGCATTATACGCTGCTGGCTGTTCCGTTCTTTATTCTCGCATCCGCATTTATGTCGACGGGGGGCGTTGCCAGCCGGATCATCCGGTTCTCGATTGCCTGCGTTGGCCACCTGCCGGGCGGGCTGGCGATTGCCGGGGTGTTTGCCTGTATGCTGTTTGCGGCTTTGTCAGGCTCATCTCCTGCAACAGTTGTGGCGATCGGTTCGATCGTGATCGCGGGCATGCGTCAGGTCGGCTATACCAAGGAATTCGCCGCCGGGGTGATCTGCACCGCGGGCACGCTTGGCATTCTGATACCGCCCTCAATCGTCATGGTGGTCTATGCCTCGGCAACGGATGTGTCGGTCGGGCGGATGTTTCTGGCTGGGGTCATTCCGGGTATGCTGGCGGGCTTTATGCTGATGACGACGATCTACGTGATCGCCCGGATGCGCAACCTGCCCAAAGGCGAGTGGCAGGGTTGGGAAGAGGTTCTGAAATCAGGGCGCGACGCGGGCTGGCCTGTTTCTGATCGTTATTATTCTGGGTGGTATTTACGGCGGTATCTTTACCCCAACCGAGGCAGCAGCCGTCGCCGCGGTTTACGCATTCTTCATTGCCTCATTCGTTTACCGCGACATGGGACCGCTGGCGACGGCGCCGGGCGAGGCTAATATTAGTTTCCTGTCACGTCCCTGGAGCGCGCTGACGGTATTTTTCCACCGCGATACCCGCGACACGCTGTTTGAGGCCGGAAAGCTGACGGTGATGCTGATGTTCATCATCGCCAACGCATTGATCCTGAAGCATGTTCTGACAGATGAGCAGATCCCGCAGATGATCGCCGCCTCAATGCTTGAAGTCGGCTTTGGCGCCGTGATGTTCCTTGTGATCGTCAACGTGATCCTGCTGATCGGCGGGCAGTTCATGGAGCCGTCTGGCCTGATCGTGATCGTCGCCCCGCTGGTGTTCCCGATCGCGATTGAATTGGGGATTGATCCGATCCATCTGGGCATCATCATGGTGGTGAACATGGAAATCGGAATGATAACGCCGCCCGTGGGGCTGAACCTGTTCGTAACCTCGGGTGTGGCGGGGATGCCGATGATGGCCGTTGTGCGCGCCGCACTGCCGTTTCTGGCAATCCTGTTCGTTTTCCTGATTATGGTCACCTATATCCCGGTGATCTCGACGTTCCTGCCGACCTATTTCATGGGGCCGGAGATTATAACGAAATGATGTTTAGATAAGTTCTTTGCCCGGGCCACAAGTGGCCCGGGCAGCGCCCGATCCGCCCCCATGGACGGGCGCTATACGCCCACCCGCGGATCAGACGCTGCCCTGTGTTAGATTAATCCATCGCCTTGAAGTGGAACTCGCCGCCTTCTTTCAGGCCAGAAGGCCAGCGCGCGGTGATGGTTTTGGTCCGTGTGTAGAACTTAAAGCTGTCTGTTCCATGCTGGTTCAGATCGCCAAAGCCCGACTTTTTCCAGCCGCCAAACGTGTGATAGGCCAGCGGCACTGGGATTGGCACGTTGATACCTATCATGCCGATGTTGATCCGGTTGGCAAAATCGCGCGCG
>JAHRVD010000156.1 GCA_019090845.1 Marinosulfonomonas sp. | reverse complement strand
GTGCAGATCAAAGAAGCAATCTTTGATGACCGGCGCGGGCGTCGGGTTTATGGCGGCACCAAGGACGGCAAAGATTTCTTTGGGGTTAAATTTGCGCTCGATCCGGTTGAGATCGCCAAATGTCTGGGGCAGGTCCTGATTGAAGAAGGGCGCGGCAACGACGGCATTAAGAGCGGCTTGCAAGCCATTGAAGATGCAGAAAAAGCAGATAACGCCCCCGAAATTGCAGCGCGCCTGCCGTATTTCTGTTCCGGCTGCCCGCATAACACCTCGACCAAGCTACCAAAGGGCAGCCGCGCTTATGCGGGTATCGGGTGCCACTTTATGGTTCAATGGATGGATCGCGACACGCTCGGCTTTACCCAGATGGGTGGCGAAGGGGCGAACTGGATCGGTGAGGCACCGTTTTCGACACGCCCGCATGTGTTTCAAAACATCGGTGACGGAACCTATAACCACTCGGGGATTCTGGCAATAAGGGCGGCTGTTTCTGCGGGAACAACAATGACTTACAAGATACTGTTCAACGACGCGGTGGCGATGACCGGTGGCCAGCCCAATGAGGGTGATCTGGATGCGGCCCGCATCGCGGCCGAAGTTCGCGCCATGGGTGTGGAAAACATTACCGTGGTCTATGACGATAAAGAGGACGTTGATTTCAAGCGTTTTCCCGCCGGGATGCCCCATGTTCCGCGCAGCGAACTACTGCGGGTTGAGGACGAGTTTACCAAATTGCCCGGCGTTTCGGTGATCCTGTATATTCAGACATGCGCTGCCGAAAAACGTCGCCGGCGCAAACGCGGGCTGTTCCCAGACCCTGACAAGCGGGTGTTCATCAATACCGATGTCTGCGAGGGCTGTGGCGATTGCGGGGTGCAATCAAACTGCGTTTCGATCGTGCCGGTGGACAGCGAGCTGGGCCGCAAGCGGGCGATAGACCAGTCGTCCTGTAACAAAGATTTCAGCTGTCTAAATGGGTTTTGCCCGTCATTCGTTACGCTGGAAGGCGCCAAGATCCGCAAGGCGGCGACGGTCGAGCTACACACCGGCGACCTGCCTGATCCAGAGCTGCCTGCAATCAACGGCACCCATAATGTGGTGATAACCGGTGTTGGTGGCACGGGCGTTGTGACGATCGGTGCGGTGATGGCGATGGCAGCACATCTGGACGGCAAGGGCGCGGGCATGATGGAAATGGCCGGGTTGGCGCAAAAGGGCGGGGCGGTGCATATCCACTGTCGGCTGGCCAATGCGCCCGAAGACATCTCGGCTATTCGTGTGGCCACGGGCGAATGCGATACGCTGATCGGCGGCGATCTGGTGGCAAGTGCTGGGGCGAAAACCATTGGGCTGATGAAAACCGGGCGCACCGGGGGCGTGGTCAACAGCCACGAGATTATTACCGGCGAATTCACCCGTGATACGGAATTCAAGCTGCCGTTCGACCAGCTTGCGCTGTCGCTGCAAGCGCGCTTGCGCGACGGTTTGGTGATGTTTGATGCATCCGCACTGGCGCGCGCGGTGCTGGGTGACACAATTTTTTCCAACATGATGTTGCTTGGCGCGGCTTGGCAGCGTGGGCTGGTGCCGATTGCCCATGACGCCATCCTGCGCGCGATAAAGCTGAACGGGGCTGCGGTGCCGTCTAACCTGCGGGCGTTTGAAATCGGCAGATGGGCGGTTGTGAACCCGCAAGAGGCGCAGAAAATCCTAAACCCGACCGTCGTAGACCTGCCCAAAACACTTGATGAGCAGATTGATTTTCGGGCCGATCACCTGAGCGCCTATCAATCGGGTCGGCTGGCGCGCCGCTACCGCCGGTTCGTGGCGCGGGTGGAAGACCCGGCGCTGCGTGAAGCGGTGGCCAAGGGCTATCACAAAGTGCTGGCCTATAAGGATGAATATGAGGTCGCGCGGCTGCTTATCGATAGCGAACAAAAGGCACGCGCCGAATTTGATGGCGATCTGAAGCTGACCTATAACCTTGCGCCGCCGATCCTGAGCGGCAAAGGCGCAGACGGGCGACCAAAGAAACGCGCCTTTGGCAGCTGGATGACCCGGGGTTTTCGTATTCTGGCGCCAATGAAGCGTCTGCGCGGCACGCCGTTTGACCCGTTTGGCTATAGCGCCGAGCGGCGAATGGAACGCGGGTTGATCCGCCAATATGAACGCGACATGGCACCGCTGCTGGATGGGGCGGACAGCTTGGACGCAGCCGTGGCGCTGGCCGCCTTGCCGATGCAAATCCGTGGGTTCGGCCCGGTAAAAGAAGCCAGTTACGCAACCGCCATGAAGCGGCGGGATGAATTGCTGGCGGCACTAAAGGTTGGTGATGCACCGTTAGGCAAGGCGGCAGAATAGCCCGCCGCCAGACTTGCGAGCATTCGAAACCTGCGAAACCGGGGCCTTATTATGCACACCAACCGGTATCTGGCGCGCGATGTCAGCTATGCTGCCTCGGCCAGTTCGGCGCGCGGGCGAGCACTTATCCGAGCGGTTGAAAATGCGACCGGGCGGTTGGGGTTGATCCGTCGCGCTGCGGGGTTTGAGGGACAGGTCGCCGGCGGGCAGGATTTCTGGCGTGTGATGATGCAGTGTTATGGCCTTAGCCTAAAGGTCGTGGGCGGGGCGCTTGATAACATTCCCCACCACGGCCCGTTGATTGTTGTTGCCAACCACCCTTACGGCATCCTTGATGGGTTGATTATGGGGCATATCCTGTCAGCACTACGCGGTGATTTCCGCATTCTGGCCAATCAGATTTTTGCCGCATCGCCCGACCTGACGCGGGTCATTTTGCCGGTGTCTTTTGATCAAACCCGTGCGGCTGTTCGCCAGAACCTTGAAACCCGGAAATCGGCGCTGCGCTATCTGGATAAGGGCGGTGCAATTGGCGTTTTCCCCGGCGGAACCGTCGCCACGGCAGCGCGGCCTTTAGGCCAACCGATGGACCCGGTCTGGCGCAATTTCACCGCCAGGATGATCGCCCAGTCGGGCGCCACTGTGGTGCCGATATTCTTTGACGGACAAAATAGCCGCTGGTTCCAGATGGTCAGCCACCTTAGCCCAAATCTGCGTCTGGCCCTGTTGATCCGTGAATTCAGAAAGCGGGTCGATGCGCCGGTGCGGATTGTCGTTGGCGAGCCGATTGCGCGCCGGGATCTGGCCGCACATCGCGATGAGCCCAAAAGGATGATGGATTTTCTGCGACAACACACGTATTCCCTGTCCCCAAGACCACTTGATGCCCGTAAGTTCGGGTATGAGTTTGACAAGAAACACGAAAAGATAAGACAGGGCTAAGATGGCTGTCGGCATTTTTGATTCAGGTCTGGGCGGGTTGACCGTGCTGGACGCGGTAAGCAAACGCTTGCCCGATGTTCCTTTCGTCTATTTTGGCGATAACGCCCATGCGCCTTACGGGGTGCGGGACGCGGATGACGTTTACGGTTTGACGACCGCAGCGGTCGAGCGGCTGTGGGACGCGGGCTGTGATCTGGTGATCTTAGCGTGCAACACCGCCTCGGCGGCCGCACTTCGGCGGATGCAGGAAGCATGGATACCGGCCGACAAACGCGTGCTGGGCGTCTTTGTGCCGCTGATCGAGGCACTGACCGAACGCCATTGGGGCGACAATTCTCCGCCGCGCGAAGTTGCGGTGAAACATGTGGCGCTGTTTGCCACGCCTTCAACCGTGGCCAGCCGGGCCTTTCAGCGTGAACTGGCGTTTCGCGCTATCGGCGTCGATGTGGAAGCGCAGGCCTGTGGCGGCGTTGTCGATGCGATTGAG
>JAHRVD010000155.1 GCA_019090845.1 Marinosulfonomonas sp. | reverse complement strand
CCTGTCGCCATTCAGCCGCGGCCAGTTCCATGTCTTGGGCGAAAGTTTCACTTCCCGGAATGAACGCGCCGTTTTCGTAAGCAATTGTCAGGTCCAAATTGGTTCCTCCGATTTTCAGGCACAATATACCCGCTTGCGTAGCCACGTTTAACCCTTCAACGGTCGGTTCTTAAAACACCGCAGGTAAATTTCTTAAAGTTTTTTCCAAGGATTGACGCGCCGCCCCCGTCCTACCCATTGTGATGCGTATGAAAACCAGTGATGAGGCCTTGGCCAAAGCAGCAGCGAGCGGTGATCGCGATGCCTTCGCGGTGCTGTTGAAGCGTCGTTATGACGGGCTGTTCCGACTGTCCTTTCGTCTAACCGGCAGCCGCACCGAGGCCGAAGACCTGACACAGGAAATCTGCGCCGTTTTACCCGGCAAGCTGCGCGCCTTTCGCGGCGAGGCAAAGTTTTCAACCTGGCTGTACCGGGTCGCGGTAAACGCTGCCCATGACCGGCGCCGAAAAGCACATACCCATGCGCGCATGGCACAAAGTTGGGGCGAATGGGAACTCGCGATAAAGGCAGAACAGGCGGAAACATCCGGGCAAATTCTGTGGCTGAACGAGGCGATGACCACCTTGCCCGATGATTTGCGCAAAACCATAGCATTGGTGCTGGATCAAGAATTAACGCACCGCGAGGCTGGGGATGTTCTGGGAGTTTCCGAAGGAACAATTAGCTGGCGCATTTCGCAAGCCAAGAAACACCTGCAAAATCTGGCAGAACAGGAGGCAGGGCAATGAGCGACCCCTTTGACAAACTGGATGCAGCGATGAAGGCCGCCACACCTGAACCCGATCGCCTTGCAAAAGCGAAAAACCTGAACTTGGCGATGGAAAATTTCGATCTGCTCCAAGGATCGGCGACTCCCGCGCGTCCTACTGCTGAAAACCGCCCGATGGTTGGGCGGTTGATGGCAGGAGTAAGTTCAATGATCCAATCCCTTTCAACACGCGGTGGTCTGGTCGCCACCACAGCCATTGTTGCCTTCGGGCTGATCGTCATTTCACCTCAGGGCCGCAGCCTTTTGACGCCACCTGATGTCGTGCTGCCAAGCGCATCCACGCCAAAAGAAACCCGTAGTCGGAATGATACTGATGGCCAATTATCAGAGGCTGATAGTGAAACTGTCTTGGGTGAAAACACAGCGGCCACCCAGCCAGTAATGGAAGCACCTGTTGTACTGCAGGAAATGGCCGACGCCCCGGCGAACCCTGCCGTAACCAGTGCAATCAGCCAGTCACTGTCCAAATCCGGGTCAAATCTGGTGGGGGGAATTGCGCCAATGCCTGCCCGCAGACTGGAATATGCGATAGCGCCCCAGCAGGGCAACACCGAGGCTTTTTCAAATGAAGCCCCTAACCAGTTGAGCGTCACTACTGATGACCCGGTTTCCACCTTTTCGATCGACGTGGACACGGCATCCTACGGGGTCGTTCGTTCATCCCTTCACAATGGAATGTTGCCGCCCGCTAACGCCGTTCGGGTCGAAGAAATGGTGAATTATTTCCCCTATAACTACGCCACGCCGGATAGTGAAGGCGCGCCGTTCCGCCCAACCGTAAGCGTTATGCAAACGCCGTGGAACGCCGACACCCAATTGGTTCACATCGCGTTGCAAGGACAGATGCCCGCGATCGACGATCGGCCGCCGCTTAATCTGGTTTTCCTGATTGATACGTCGGGATCAATGCAAAACGCAGATAAATTACCGCTGCTAAAGCAAAGTTTTCGGCTGATGCTTGGCCAGTTGCGCCCTCAGGATCAGGTCGCGATTGTCACTTATGCGGGCAGCGCCGGACTGGTTCTGGAGCCGACCAAGGCCGATGATCGCGCCGCCATTATCGGGGCACTTGACCAGTTGGAAGCAGGTGGGTCGACCGCTGGGCAGCAGGGTCTAAAGCAGGCTTATTCCGTCGCAGAAACGATGGCACAAGACGGCGAGGTTAGCCGCGTTGTGCTGGCCACAGATGGAGATTTCAACGTCGGCCTGTCCGACCCGGAGGCGCTGAAAAACTTCATTGCCGACAAGCGTGACAGCGGCACTTACCTGTCGGTTCTGGGCTTTGGTCGGGGCAATCTGGACGACGCCACGATGCAGGCGCTCGCCCAAAACGGCAATGGGCAGGCGGCCTATATCGACACGCTGAACGAGGCGCAAAAGGTGCTTGTCGATCAGCTGTCCGGGGCGTTGTTTCCGATTGCCAATGATGTGAAAATTCAGGTGGAATTCAACCCCGCGACGATCGCGGAATATCGCCTGATCGGCTATGAAACCCGCGCGCTGAAGCGCGAGGATTTCAACAATGACAAGGTCGATGCAGGCGAGATTGGCGCAGGTCACGCGGTTACCGCAATCTATGAGGTCACCCCAACCGGGTCGCAGGCAGTGCTTAACAATCCACTGCGTTATCAGACCGATGCGGCGGATAAGGGCACGTCGTCAGAGCTTGGGTTCCTGCGTCTGCGCTATAAACAACCGGGTGGGACGACCAGTGCGCTGATCGAAATGCCAATCCTG
>JAHRVD010000154.1 GCA_019090845.1 Marinosulfonomonas sp. | reverse complement strand
TCGCCCGACAGCCCTTCCCATAGTTTCAGCGAATGGCTGTAAAATTCAGAATTTCCGGGCAGAAAATAGTTAGCCCGCACGATCGTTGTATTGCGCCCGACGTTTCCGCCACCGATATAGCCCTTTTCCAGAACGGCGATATTGGTCAGCCCGTGGTTTTTTGCCAGATAATAGGCTGTGGCCAACCCGTGACCGCCGCCTCCAATAAGAATAATGTCATATTCGGCCTTGGGCTCTGGGTCGCGCCAATGGGGTTTCCAGCCCTTATTGCCGCTCAACCCTTGCGTGAAAACTTTCAGCGCCGAAAACCGCATAAACATCCCCCGTTAACCTTGGCTCGAGAAAACCAAGAACTAAGGGATTATTCAACGCTGTGTCGGTTAAAAATGTATCTGCCGCCGACATAGGGCGGCAAATACACGACGTATCGGGTGTTTTTAGTTAACCAGTCGGAAATATTCGGCCGACAGATTACGCTCCATGCCATTGCCACAAAAGCCCATGGTCATGTTTGACGTGCCGTCAATGGTGCCACCGGCGATGAAGGACGCGCCTTCGATCCCGTTGGCATTCGCCGCGAAATTAATGTCATCCATCGCGATCAACTGGCTGCCAAAAACCTGTAAGTCGGACGGAAAGTCCATGCCGCCGAGCGTCAACAACTGCGACCCGCCATCGGTTGCGCAACTATCGTCGCGGCCAACGCGAACACTGGATGCACCAGTCTGCGAACTCGCCCCGGTGTTGCGTGTTGCGATCAGAGAATTTTCAAGCGCGGCGCCAGCGCCATACTGAATTTTGCAATTCGTTATAAGAACAACAGCCTGAATTGTGCTGCCGCCCTTTATCGACAACTTCTGATTTCCCGAACACCCATTGAAAGTGTAGATAAATCCAGGCGACAGGTCGGTTTCATCCAAATTGTTGCGACTGGCCAAAGCGACCGGGGCGGTGTAGTTGATATAGTCCGGCATATAGGTGTCTTCGCCAGCTTCCAGACTATCGATTATGTCCGCCAGCCGGTTCAAAATCCTGATCTGGTAGGACCCGTCGCGCAACGAATCGCCCAGCCCATTATTCGTTGCCAAGCCTGAACTTGGCAGAATAATATCCCGCTTGTCGGGCATGGAAACGATTGTTCCATTCTCAAAGAAGTTGTTGGAATTCACTTCAACATGGGTGTTGGAGTGGATGCAAAACCCATTGATGTAAGAGTTATTCGATTGGATATCGACGACATCTTCGGCAACGAAACCTTCGCGGAAACAGGTCGGGATGTATGTTTCAAACACCGATCCGCGGCGCACGTCCCATCGGTCAATGCCGACGAAACGCAGAAAGTATGTGCCCACCGGGTTGGCTGTCGATTGCATTCGGGAGACATCGACAAATACGGAATCAAACACTGCGTTATCAATTTCGAATTCGCGTTCTTCGTCGTCCCAATAACCGAAATTGATATCGTTGGCCGTCAGCACCGTCCCATATTTTGAGGATGGCATATTGACCTCGGCCAGCGACAGTGCGGTTATTTTCGCCTGTTCGGCATTTTCCGTCTCTCGGGTATAAAGTGCGGCATGGGCAACGGCATCGGCGGCGACCTGCAACTGGGTGCGCGCCATCATGGCGTTAGCAACGTCAAGGGCGAGGCCACCGATTACGACCATGGTTACGAACATGAATAGTCCGAAAACGGTCATTGCGCCGTCATCGCGGCGGCGGAATGAATTAATGCGAAGTTTAATCATTGGCTCATTCCCAATCAAAATTCGATAAGATGTTGTGACGTGACGGAAATATTCATAGTGCTGATCGCGCTGAACATGCCGAGGATTTGCAGATCGGATGCCGGAACGACGGCCGTCGAAGTTGCAACACCAGCGACGATACTCGTATCCGCCGTCAGGTTAGGCGCAAGTGTGCTTAGCGCCGCGACGATGTATTCTTCTGTTTCGTCTTCGGTATCCAGTCTTCCGATCGACAAGTTTCTGTTGGCGTCCTGAACCACGCGCAAAACGCGTGAGTGCCCGTTGAAGATCATTGCAACGTCCGTCATCAGTGCAAATGCGGCCAGAAACATTGGAAGCCATAAAACGGATTCAATTGTCGCTGAACCCTGATTTTCTTTGCTGAACGTTTTAAACCGCGAGAACAGTATCTTCTTCATCCGACAACTCTCTTATTAAGACAGGTCCGCCAAAAGATGTTGGATGGGTTTTGGCAGACGCAAGGCCGATAATTGTGTCGGATTGCGGCGGAAATATGACCCGATTTGGCCAGTTTGGTCGCATTCGGCACGCAATCGGCGACATTACGCCATTCCGGGACGATCTGCGACACAATTGCATTCGCTTTTGGCACACAAAAGCGAACCAAAAGCGTGATTGTCCCGGATCAACACCAGATTGTGGAAACCTAAAGACCCTTGGCTCGGTAACTGTCTGCAACCCGACCAATTGCCACCAGATAGGCCGCAACGCGCAGATCACCGACGTCTTCACGCCCATGCCAAACTTCGCGCATCGACTGATAGGCCGCACGCATCGTGTCATCCAGTCCTGAACGCACCAGTTCCAGTTCATCAGCACCGCGCAGGTATTTCTGCTTGAAATCAGGCGAAAGACGCCATTCGCTTTTTGTTTGGTCAGACAGGCTTTCAAGCTCGTTAAAAACCAATTGATGGCGGGCTTCTTCCTGACGGCGCTGCATCCGGCCAAACCGGATGTGGGAAAGGTTCTTTACCCATTCGAAATAGGATACCGTTACGCCGCCGCCATTGGCAAAAAGATCGGGAATGATGACAACACCCCTTTCACGCAGGATATCATCTGCTCCGGCAGTCACCGGACCATTGGCCGCCTCGATAATCAGTTTGGCGCTGATTTTGGCGGCATTGCTTAGATTTATCACACCCTCCAGGGCTGCGGGGATCAGGATATCGCAGTCTATTTCCAATATCTTGGCACCGTCTTCCACATAGGTAGCATCTGCATAACCGCTGACACCGCCATGATTTGAAATCCACTGGTGCACAGCCTCGACATCCAGACCGTTTTCATCGACCAACGCCCCGTCGCGTTCAATGATGCCAATGACTTTCGCGCCATCTTCGGCTGCCAGAAAACTGGCTGCGTGATAGCCAACATTGCCAAGCCCCTGCACAACGACCCGTTTTCCGTCCAGTGTCCCCGCCAACCCGGCCTGAGCAATATCTTCCGGATGTCGAAAAAACTCATGCAAAGCGTATTGCACGCCGCGCCCGGTCGCTTCGACCCGGCCCGCAATACCGCCGCCATGCAGCGGCTTGCCCGTTACACAGGCCCGGGCATTGATTTCAGTGGTGTTCATCCGTGCATATTGGTCGGCAATCCAGGCCATTTCCCGCTCACCGGTTCCCATATCTGGTGCCGGGACATTCTGGCTGGGATGGATCAGGTCGCGTTTGGCTAATTCATAAGCAAATCTGCGGGTTATCTGCTCAAGCTCATGTTCGTCATATTGGCGTGGATCAATGCAAAGTCCGCCTTTTGCGCCGCCAAACGGCGTTTCAACCAGCGCACATTTATAAGTCATCAGCGCTGCGAGCGCCTCGACCTCATCCTGATTGACGCCCATCGAATAACGAATTCCGCCCTTTACTGGTTCCATATGCTCTGAATGGACAGATCTATAGCCGGTAAAAGTCTGAATCTGGCCGCGCAACCGCACACCAAATCGCACAGTATAGGTCGCATTACACACCTTGATTTTCTGTTCCAGACCCGGCGGCAGGTCCATCAACGCAACCGCACGGTTGAACATCAGATCGACGGATTGACGAAAACTCGGTTCTTTTTTCTGTGCCATTGAAGCCCCTCTGGTGATCGCGAATCAGTAATTGAACTTCGCCCAGCTAAACATCGATTCAGTTAAAATCTTCCAATTGATTTGCAAATTCCGGATTTCGTGATCCGGAAGATTAATTCCTGATTGATCGCGATCTAAACACGATCCCTGATCTGCGAAGGAATTGTTTCGGTATCTCGCCAGATTCAGTCGGAATTTCTGACAATTTTTCATATTTACGGCGCATTTTCGAAGGAGGCTATATTCGAAGACTAATATATTCTGCGTCTATGTAAAATTTTGGTTCCGGACGTTTCCGGACATGTGTGAGTATTAAGAGAGGTGCAGCATGACTGTTCATGTTGAATATACGAAGCCGTCGCGACCGGTCCCAAATGCGAAAAACAATGGATCACGTTTCAGTCTGAATTTCTTTCGCAAAGATGAATCCGGCTCAATCCTGATTTTCTCACTATTCCTGCTGATCATGATGATGATGATCGCGGGTATGGCCGTTGATCTGATGCGCGCCGAAACCCATCGCGCCAGATTGCAATCGACGCTTGATCGCTCGGTTCTGGCAGCGGCCAGTCTGGATCAGGCGCTTGATTCCGAAGATGTTGTCCGCGACTACTTTCAAAAGGCCGGTCTGGAAAGCTTTCTGACCGATGTCAACGTGGTCGCAGGCCTCAACTCCAAAACAGTTAATGCCTCTGCCGATATGACGCTGAATACTTTTTTCATGCATATGATGGGCATCAACACGCTCAAAGCCCCGGCCCGCGGTGAAGCCGAAGAAAGCCTGACCAATATCGAAGTTTCGCTGATACTGGATGTATCCGGGTCAATGGGAAGCTGGTCGGACGCTGGCGGCGACAGCAAACTTAATCTGCTGAAAGATGCGGCCAAGGATTTCGTTTATCTGATGCAATGCAATCCTGATGACGACGACGCCTGCACCGTGGAAACGGACACAGTTTCAATATCGCTCGTTCCGTATGCCGAACAGGTTCTGGTTGGCGAAACGCTGATACAG
>JAHRVD010000153.1 GCA_019090845.1 Marinosulfonomonas sp. | reverse complement strand
CCCAAGGCGTTCTGATGTTGTGGCCTTGACGCTGATCCGGTCTGCGCCGAGCTGCAGAATTTCGGCCAGCCGCTGCGCCATTGCGCCTGCGTGCGGGCCGATCTTTGGTGCCTCGCAGATCAGGGTGACATCGCAGTTGGACAAGGCATAGCCGCGCGCGCGCGCTGCCCCACCTGCGTGTTCCAGAAAGATATCGCTGGCGGCCCCCTTCCACTGTGGATCGCTGGGGGGGAAATGCCGACCGATGTCGCCAAGCGCCAAGGCGCCGTAAATTGCATCCGTCAGCGCGTGCATGCCAACATCAGCGTCCGAATGCCCGTCAAGCCCGTGGGTGAAGGGCACGCGCACGCCGCACAGCGTTACCGCGTCTCCGGCGCAAAACCGATGCACGTCAAATCCGTTACCGGTGCGAATATCCATAGATGTGCCGATCAATTGTTCTGCCCGCCTGAAATCATCCTCGGTGGTAATCTTCAGATTTCGTGCCTCGCCGTCAACGATTGTTACCGGGATGCCCGCAGCTTGTGCCACCCCGACATCATCCGTCGCACCGCCCCTGTGGGCGCGATGTGCTGCCAGAATGGCGTCAAAGCCAAAACCCTGCGGTGTCTGTGCGCCAAACAACCGGTCGCGCGAAACGATGCCAGCCACCAACCCGGCGTCGCCTTGCCAAAGCGTATCCGTAACCGCCAGTGCGGGGGCGGCAGCCTGGCTGTCTTTAAGGGCTGCGCAAACCCGTGCGATCAACGCCTGACTGACCAGCGGGCGAGCAACATCATGGATCAGAACATGCACGGTGGCGCTGTTTTCCAGTGCCTCCAGCCCGGCGCGAACCGACGCGTCGCGGCTGGCCCCGCCCGTCACTACCAAAACGTCGCGCCCGGCAATGATGGTTTGCGCTACAGACCGGTCATCAGGATGCACCACCAGCACAATTGGGCCAACGTCAGGCGCGGCCAGAAACTGTTCCAGCACATGGGCTGTAACCGGGCGTCCGGCCAGTATGCGCCATTGTTTGGCCACGCCCCCACCGGCGCGTGTTCCGCGCCCTGCTGCAACTATCACCGCTGATGTGGTCATCGGGTTCCTTTCGTCTCTGGCCTGTTTATGTGGCTGCGCAGTGGGTAGCAATACGTGGGAATTGTGCCTAAAAAATGGGCAATGGTGGATAATAGCCCCAAAAAGGGCCGGCCGTTATTGCTAATTGCGGGCCAAAAAGCTAGGAGAAGGGCTTGTTGCGTAAGGATTAGGCATTTGTCTATTCAGCTGGCGAATATACAAATCAGCATGCCGGTTCTGCTGGCACCGATGGCCGGGATCACCGATTTGCCGTTTCGAAACGCTGTGCAAAAATTCGGTGCCGGGCTGGTGGTCAGCGAAATGGTGGCCAGTCAGGAAATGGTGCAGGCCAAGCCCGGTGTGCGCGAGCGGGCCGAGCTTGGCGTCGCCATCGAAAACACCGCCGTGCAGCTGGCCGGGCGCGATGCGCACTGGATGGGCGAAGCGGCCCGCATGGTCGCCGGTCGCGGCGCAAAGATCATCGACATAAACATGGGCTGTCCTGCCAAAAAGGTGACAGGCGGCAGTTCCGGTTCGGCGCTGATGAAGGATCTGGATCACGCCCTGACCTTGATTGCTGCCGTTGTGGCGGCGGTTGATATCCCGGTGACGCTAAAGACCCGGCTGGGTTGGGATGACGGGGCGATCAATGCGCCCGAACTTGCCCGCCGCGCCGAGGGGGCTGGCGTGCAGATGCTAACCATTCACGGGCGCACGCGCTGTCAGTTTTACAAAGGCCGCGCTGATTGGGCCGCGATCGGTGCCGTCAAAGACGCGGTTACCATCCCGGTTATTGCCAACGGCGATATCGTCGATCAGGCCAGCGCGCGCAGGGCACTGGCAATGTCGGGGGCGGATGGTGTGATGATCGGGCGGGGTGTGCAGGGCAGGCCGTGGATGTTGGCAAGCATTGCTGCCGGGCTTGGGTTTGGTGCACCGCCAGTGCTCCCCGAGGGGCAAAGACTGGTCGAACTGGTGGGCGAACACTACGAAGATACGCTGCGTTTTTACGGCGTTGCACTGGGCCACCGCGTGGCGCGCAAACATCTGGGCTGGTATATGGACGGGGTCGCGACACCGCCCGCGCTGCGCCGTGAAATCCTGACCCAATCCACACCGGCGCGGGTTCTGGCCGCATTGCCCGACGCGCTGCACCCCCCACGATTGGCCGCCGCATGAGTGATATGACAAATGCAGTCTGGGCATCCCTGCCGGTGCCTGCCTTCCTGCTTGGCGCGGACGACGCAATCGTCGCGGCCAACCCGGCGGCTGAACAATTTCTAAACACCTCGGCCAAAACCCTGTTAGGGGCGCCGGTGTTTGACAAACTGGCGATCGACGCGCCGCTGGAAGGGGCATTCAGCCGCGTTCGGCGCGATCAGTCGGCCTTGTTCATTAACAATGTCGATGTCTCGGGCGGCAATTCCGCCCCGGTTCAGTGCAACATTCAGATTGCTCCGATGACCGGCGGCACGGATCACGTTTTACTGTTGATGGAGCCGCGCCAACTGGCGGATCGGCTGGGCCGGTCCCATTCGGTGAAATCCTCGGCCCGCTCGGCGATCGGCATGGCCGAGATGCTGGCCCATGAAATCAAGAACCCGCTTGCTGGCATTACCGGGGCTGCCCAGTTGCTGGCGATGAACCTGCCACAGGATGATCTGGAAATGACCGAT
>JAHRVD010000152.1 GCA_019090845.1 Marinosulfonomonas sp. | reverse complement strand
GCCTCGATCACCCGAACGTTCAAAGATGCCACAGAATACGCCTTTGTAAACGGTGCGCCCGCGATAGCGCTTGAGGTCAAAAAGAACCTTGGCACCAATATCATCGAGGTGTCAGATCAGGTGCGCGCCGCAACCGAGGCATTTGCCGCAGACTGGCCTGCCGGCGTTGAATACAGTTTTCTTGTTGACCAGTCGGTTGGCACCAAAAACCTGTTCCGCTCGCTGGAGGCTGCAGTTCTGACGGCTGTGGCACTGGTGTTGATAATGACGATTGCAACGCTTGGCGTGCGCCCTGCGATCATGATCGGCATGTCTATCCCGATCTCTTTCATGATGGCGTTTTTAGTGCTTCAGATGCTGGGGATGACGATCAACATGATGGTCATGTTCGGGCTGGTGATCGCGGTTGGCGTGCTGGTGGATGACCCGATTGTTGTGGTCGAATACGCCGAGCGAAAACTATCCGAAGGCGTGTCACGCAAGCGGGCATTCATCCTTGCGGCGCGCAAGATGTTTGTGCCGGTTGTCTCGGCGACGGCTACAACACTTGGCGCATTTGTGCCGTTGCTATTCTGGCCCGGTATCATCGGCAAATTCATGAGCTATCTGCCGATTGTGGTGATTGTGGTGATGGTTGCTTCGCTGATTTCGGCGCTGGTTTTCATGCCGGTGATCGGGGCCTTCATTGCCAAACACGAGATGGATGAGAACGAACGCGAAGCCGCCGACATTGTCATGTATCCGGAAAAATTCGACAAAAACAAAATCCGTGGGGTGATGGGGATCTATGTGCGTGTGATGTCGCGCCTCTTGCTGCATCCAATCCTGACGCTCGCGGCCGGTTTTGCGATTGTCGGCTATATATTCTTTTACTTCTCCCAACACCCCACAGGGGTCGTTGCATTCCCCGAGAACGAGCCGGAATACGGCGTCGTTTCGGTTGTGACCCGCGGCAATTATTCGGCCACCGAAATCAGGGATTTCCTTTTGGAAGTACAGGATGAAGTTTTGCAGGTGGCCGGTATTCAGGATGTCATCCTGTCCTTTGGCGGGGCTGAAAATTCACCTGCAGACACGATTGGCAATCTTCAACTGCAACTGCATCCCTGGGAAAAGCGGGTAAAGGCGGTCGAAATTTTTGCCGAAATCCGCGAACGGGTCAGCACAATTTCCGGTCTGGAAATCCAGATTGCCGCCGAAGAAAATGGCCCGCCGTCCGGTAAAGACATCAATCTGCGCGTAACCGGTCCGTCATATGAAGGCCTGCTTCCGGTCGTTGACGATATACGAAACTTTATTGAGTTTGAGCTTGGTGGCACTATCGAAGCAGAAGACGGGCGGCCGTCGCCGGGGATTGACTGGTCACTAAAGATAGACAGAACCGAAGCGGCCAAATACGGCCTTGGTATCCGCGAATTGGGTCCATATGTGCAGCTGGTGACGGGCGGTGTGAAACTGGGAACTTACCTGCCCGATGACTCGGTGGATGAACTGGATATTCAGGTCCGCTTGCCAAAAAACGAACGCAGCTTTGATTCACTGGATTCGCTGCGTATCGCCACACCAAAGGGGCAGGTCCCGGTCTCTAACTTTATCACCCGCACCGCCGTGCCGAAAGTCGGAAACATAACCCGTCAGGACGGGCTGTATTCGATCTTCGTCGGTGCCAATGTGGACGAAGGCGTTCTGGCGGACCAAAAGGTTGGCCAGGTTCAGGCCTGGATTGAAAAGCAGGCTTTCCCAAGCAATATCGTGATTGTCTTTGGTGGTGCGGCAGAGCAGACCGAAGACACCAATGCCTTTATGGTTAAGGCGCTGATGGCGGCGATGTTCATAATTTTCCTAGTATTGCTGCTGGAATATAACAGTTATTATCAGGTCTTCGTAACGCTCTCGACGGTTGTGATGTCAACCGCGGGCGTGCTGCTTGGCATGTTGGTGACGGGCATGACGTTCTCGGCCATTATGACGGGGCTGGGGATCGTTGCCCTGTCGGGCATCGTTGTGAAAAACGGCATCGTGCTGATTGATACCTATAATCACTACACCCGCGATGACGGGGTGGATCCGATCAAGGCCATGCTGCTGACAACTGCACAGCGGGTGCGCCCGGTTTTGTTGACGGCGGCCGTTACGACATTGGGGGTTATTCCGATGGCTCTTAACATCGAGCTTGATTTCCTGCTTCGTGAAATCATCATTGGTGGCCTTGCCGGCTTTTTCTTTGTGCATCTGTCGGCTGCATTGGTGTCGGGGCTGTTGTTTTCCACTGTTCTGACGCTTGTGATGGTGCCGGTCATGATTACAGCCCCTTTCGTCATTGGCGGCTCTATACGCTCAATTTTGGGCAAATTTGGGTGGCGTGGCAAAGATCAGGTCGCCCCTGTGGAACAAACTACTAGGGTCCAGCTTCTTGCAACTGAAAAGAAGCCCAAGGTGCAACCGGATATAAAAACGGCTGCGGAATAAGCGGCTTTGGCTGGGTTGTTCGGGCTAGCCCAGCAGTGCGATATCTTTCACGTCGATAACAATCGCCATGTTCCAGAACTGCATCAGTTCCTTTTCGCAGATTTCAAGTTCCTGTCTGGTTTGGCCAACCAGCCGTTCGACCCTGAACCCAAACCTTTCAAAGCCGCAGTCGGGTAAGGTCGTTAACATGATTGGTGTTACGCCACGTTCCAGGGCTGCTGCGGCCAATCTGGTGGCGGCTACCGTGCAGTCGGCCAGTGGTTCATCAACCCTTACACCAATGCAGGATTGGCGATTTTCCGGGTCCTGCCAAAGCATCGCAGAGGGCGCTGTGCTGCGCGTCAGATCATTTGCAGCGATGTTGGTAACTGGTGACGGCTGATGCTTGCCGGCGTCAAAGATAGACGCGTCCAGATCAACCGGCTGAGACGGCGTGATGCGCGAAAGCACGGAATTCCAAAACTCTGGTGTCATCGGTTCACTTTCGCGCAAATCAGTTCAGCGGCTCTTTTGTTTCCACGTTCCGGCAGAACAGTTTTTTCCAGTTCGGCGCGGATCGTGGCTGATTTTCCATTGTCCAGATATGCAGCCACTTCTCGATCCAACATCAATAGCTCATCGGCTAAAACAATTGCCGCAAGGCCGCGGTCTGATGCGGCGCGGGCGCGCCTTTCCTGATCGTCCAAAAATGGTGCGGACTGGGGAATCAGGATCGAGGGGATCTGGTGGTAAAGTATCTCGTGATACGAATTATAGCCTGCGGCCGAGATGACCAGGTCGGCTGCCTGACACAGATCCAGCGCATGTTTAGTTTTTACGACCCGGGTGTTTTTCCACCCCTGCAATCCGGCCGAAATACGAGAGCCGGGCCAAACCACGATCAAATGCAAGCAATTGGGGCGCTGTTGGAGCATGGCGCATAATGCGTGCAATTGTGCTGCACGATCCGAAGCAATACCGCCGCCAAGCATGCTGACAACCAGTTGATCAAATTTATGCTCAAAAGTTCTTGCCAGTTTTTGCTTCAGTTTTTCAACGCCGCCGGGTGTGGGCGCAACGTCCTGAACAATCGGGCCGACCTGATGAACAGACAGACCATGGGTGTAAGCGGTGTTAAGCTCGTCAAACGCCTCTTGGGGCACGATGACCTGTTGGAATGCCCGTTCGCGATCCAGTGCGGCGTCGGTTACTTGCCCGGCCTGCCAAAGCCCGCGCCTGATCCATGTTGCGGTAAGGGATTTTTCCATCACGGTGCGGTAGATCGAGTCAAAAACATAACCACCGTCAAAAACCAGATGGTCGCCGGGATTAAACAACTGGCGCAGGCGCAGATAATTCAGCAGATCGTTGGCGAAGGGATCGTCGTGGCCTTGGCTTTTTTGCACCAGCGGCATGCAGGAATAGCCCTTGCTGTTTATCAGCGGGATGCAACTGGGAAAGGCCGCAAAGGCGGGTTTCTGTGCGGTCGGCATGGCTGTGGCGATTAATGAACATCGTTGCGCGTGGCCAAGCCCGTTGCCGTTGGTGGGCAGGAATATGGTTTGGGGTTTGGGCGTGGTTGCCGGTGGCGTCGCGCGAGCCACAAAGCCCGGTCCCAACGCCTCGATCAGGCGCTGGATAGAGTTTCTGTCCAGCCAGTTACTTTGACGGGCCTGTCGTCCAAGTTCAACAAGGTTTGTTGCAACAGTATACTGTAAAAAATTTGGCAATCCGGCCAGATCGGTCGGGCCACGCAGGGCCGGCGCACCGCTGTTTACAAACGCCCCGCTGGTGGTGCAATCCACAAGCACACCCGAGCGGCACATTACATCCATTGCAAACATCGCCATGCGTTCACCCGGCACACCGTCGCCCAGAAAGACCGCCGCGCCGGCGCGTTTTGCGAGTGTTTGCGGGGGCATTTCATTCAGGCCAAAAACCGACACACCGGAATAATCCGATTTGTGAATAAGGTCCTTTCCTTTGCCGGTAATCAGGATGTTCAGGTGGAATCCGGGAACATGGTTCATCGCGCTCAAATGTGCCAGATTTCCCGGTTCATCCAGCCAGTCCTGTGGCAGAAACAGGAACAGTTCGGCGGGTGAAGCGCTGGTTTCATCGATGTCTGCAGTGGCGGCCACCAGCGGGTTGATTGAGGACGTTAAAAGTTGGCGGCCCTGCGACTCATTCAGGTCAATGACGTTGGCTTCTCGCCCAAGCGCAAACGAAATTTTTGCGGTCGAGCTGATTAAGGACTGGGCATCAGAAAACCGCCCGGTAGCAGAAACGGGGACGTCTGGTGCCAGTTGGTACGCACGCAGGCTCATCAAAGTTTCATCGCAGATTGTTTCGGCGCCGATCATCACATAGGCGGAAATCACGATTTGTGCGATGTCGGTAAGAAACGGTGCGGCTTCGTATTTTTGATTGCGATCAATTATTTGTGGTGTTGTTTTTTCGTCTATGACAACGTCGTATCCGGCCTGTGAAAGCTGCGCTGCAAACAGAATTTTTGCGTCAAACGCTCGCGTGTCCCGTTGTCCGGCATCAATTAAAATCATGCGGCGCGCCTGACGTTTGTGTTAATCAAAGACTGAAATTCTTGCCTGAATGCACTGGCCGAAAATGCCGTCAGGTTCTTTTGCGCCTTAATCACCTGATCCCGATATAGTTTCGGATTCGAGACGAAGTTGGCAACAATATCATCTACTTCCGATGGACGGGCCGGGACGATGGCATCGTTAAATACCGACGCGGTGTCGGGATCGGAAATCACCACTTTTCCGGCCGCAATCGCTTCGGCCAAAACACGCCCAAAGCTTTCGCGCCATGTGGGGGCGGTAAAATAGATCATAAAGTCAATCATTTCGAAATACCGTGCAACCTCAAGCCCGCCAAAGGGCACCATATTCCAGTGATTGCGATCCAGTTTTTCGTTCAGGAACAGGTCTGCGCCAAGAATTACGTTTGATTGGGCGGATTTGGAAAAGCAGTGGTCCATATCGACCAATAGTGGAAATTTTTCCGGGCCTGCGCGTGAATGACGCCCGCGCCTGTCTTTGGGTGATTTGGTGGGGGGAAATATTTCGAATTCGCAAATGTTGAACCAGTCTTGTTCCACAACGGCCCAATGTCCGGCGGCGCTGTTGGCCGACAACCACTGCTCGACACCAAGACGATTATAGGGGGAAATCGGTGCGATGGATTTTTGCAATGTCAGCGAACAGCGATCAATTAAATCCAAACAATGCCCAACATCAAAGCTTTCAAATCCACCAGGGCGTAGGAAATTTTCATGGGCAATAACGATCAGGTGGTCTGCAATGATTTTCTGGTTAACTTCGCGGTGGAACTTTAAGAAACTGGGATTGTGCAACAGCACCACATCGCCGCTGACTACCGGTGCGTCCCAGATCAGATCAAGACCCAGTTTGCTCAGTACTTTTCGAATTTGCGGAGCCACAGTTTTGCTGCCGAACATCGCGCTGGATACGGCGTGAACCTCTAGCTGAGCAATATTTGCAATAGCCGCCAGTTCTGCGGCCACTGCCCCAGACGTTCCGCCGGGAAACCCCGGGTCCAGAAAATAAGCAATGCGGGGCAAAGTTTTCAAATCAGGGCCTCATACCAAAACTGCACAGATCAATAAATTTCTGGCCGGTTGGCAGCAAGTTGCGCCGCCCCGCCGGTTGACACCTCGGCCGACAGACATTCAATAAGCCCGCCCTCGACCCCATTTGCAAACGAACGCAGTTCCTGAGCCAACGGATCATTGCCGGCCATGATCGTCTGGTTCTGGTTCAGATAGTCCAGCAACCCGCCACAGTTCTTGGTCAGGACATAGCCCTCGATTATCTGCAACTGGGCCAGACTATAGGCGGCGTCAGCCCGGTGCCCGCCCGCAATCAAGAGCAGGGCTGTAATAACGGCAGTCAGCCTTGCATCAGGCATAACGCATCCTTGCTACATCTACGCAGGCACCAACTGACAGGTGGCTTTGTGCAGGTAAGTTAACTGTTTCTTGCGGTGCAAACATCTACAAATGATCCCCCCGGCGCAGGCTTTGAAGTAACCTGTTTCGCAGCGCGTTCAAGGCCGGATTGCTGGTTGGCGGCGCAGATCTTGGGCTGTCAGCGGAGCGGGACGGCGCATTATCGCCCGCAAGCCAGATTTCGATCGTGCCCAATTCGGGTGCTGGTGAATAATTGGTAAAGTCCCGCAAATCCCCCGATATAGAGTTTGCAAGCTGGCGAGCAGCCTCGCGATCGTCAGGATGAAAAAACCGCACATGGTTTGCAGTCACGCGAAAGGTGACACGATTGGCTTGCCCAACAGCAAGCCCGGTTTTGTCCAAAGCTGTTGTGTATGCGTTCAGGCGTCGATCAGACAGGCTGGCCGGTGCGCTTAAAAGGATGTTATAGCTTCTGCTGACAAGCTTTGGCTGCGTTTTTTCCGGGATCACAATTGGGGCCGGAGGCTGCGAAGATACAGGGGAGTCACCCTGTGGCAAATAGATTGGCAGAGCCGTGGGGATGCGTGAAATTCCCAAATCACCTAGCGAAAGTGGTGCCAGAGTTGTCGACGCGCTGGCAGGCTCACTAAATAGCGGGAATGTCGGTGCGTTAGAGGCAACTTTGAACGTTTTTGCCGGGTCAGGGGCCGTAAGGGTCAAATCCGGGTTCGCCGGTTCTTGTAGAAATACAAACCCGTTTGGTTTGGCCGTCACACGGGTTTCAACCCCGAATAAGACCGGCTGCAAGTCGCCTTGTTCCGAACCTGAAAACCCAAGTTTTGAGTTTAAGGCAAACATCGCCAGCGGTCTGATTTTACCCGGCGTGGCTGGCCCATCACCCAAGCGAGCAGTGTTCGCAGGCGCAATTTTTGGCAGAGCACGATCGGGCACTTGTGCGGCCAATTGCAAACTAGGTGCCGCTGTAAATGTTGTATTTCCCTGCGCCCCGCGATCAATTGAAGCGATCGGGCCGGACAAAATTGTGTCGGTCTGGTCGGCAGTTTGTAGCCGTGAACCGGAAAGTTGCGGCGCCAAACTCATCACGTCCGAGCCAGATACCGCTGGCAGGCTGGGCCGGGCTACGGGCAATACCAAGGCGGTGGATTGGGTTGATTTCGCCGCTTTTATCGGTGTCTTGGATACAAACGGTGCTTGGTCAAACTGGAGTGCTGATAGCCTTGCCAACGAAACGCCCCTGCTGGCGGGGACAGCGAATTGGGACGGCATGGCGGGCATTTCGTGTTGTGAAATACTTAAGGCCTGAGTGACACCGGGGACTGACTGAACCAAACCGGCGCGCGGGTTGAATATTGGCGCGGCAGTTGTCGAGCTCGCAATTTCGGCTGCTATCGGTTTTGGTGAAGAATCTGGCGTTTTTTGTGCGGTGCCGGTTGGTACACCTGTCGCCCGGTCCGTGATTTTGGCACCAATCGTTAGCCCCAGCCCCAAAAGCACAACGATCCCGGCGGCTATATGCGCAGGCCCAAACCGACGGGACCGGGGTTTTGCCGGTGCCGGAGAATAAAGTTCTGCTTGCGGTGTTTCACTGGGCTGAACAGGTGCTGCGCCGGACATGGCAACACGAATGGTGTCTTTATAGTTAGAATTTCGTCTAGCGGATGTTGGCGCCGGTTTGGGTTTGCGGCCCGGATTGCGCTGCGCGATGATATTCTCGCGCCGAATTCTTGCCTTGGCCAGACGGTCTTCCCATGTAGCACCGGTCAGAACTTCTTCGATGCTTGGAACATCCTGGCCAAGTTCGGTGTTCTGGTCAGGCGATGGGGCATGGTCGGCTGATTTTTTTTTGGATTTTTTGCGGGATTTATCTGAAGGTTCCGGGGCATCATGCTGACCAATCTCCGACAATGCCGTTTCGCGCCAAATTTTTGTCTGGGCAAGACGGTCGGCCCAGGCAGCCGAATTCACGACGTCTTCCAGATTGGGGACGGATTTGTCAGCGCCCAAAGGCCTCTTTTTTGGTTTTACTGGCCTTTTCATTCCCCCCAGATGCCCCCCGGCACTATTCAATCTTCGCTGAACCATGGTGGCCCGGATATTGACCCTTGCTGGCGCAGTGCAAGATTAAGTGATCAACAATAACGACAAACGCAGATTTGAGTCGGGGCTTTTATATCACAGGGCAGCGCTTGCGGGCAGCACAAACGTGCACCGACATCGTCAACAGTTTAATTCCTATGGAAGCTAAGTTCTGCGCCAGATCCGATGTCGTAAAAAAACATTGTCGGCCGGTTTGCGCCGAATCGGCCCGGCACCTCAGAGCGCAACATCCAAGACTACATAATTTAACGGAAAACTGTTGAAATTCAGAATGATACGTAAGGTATCAGCCGCGCCAAGTTCTGATCGGGCCGCAATCCATATGCACAAATCTTGCACGGGAATATTTCCCAACACCACCCGCCGAACAGGCCGTTGCGGCATTTGCCATCTGCGAAACTGATCGCGATTTCAGTCGCAAATCGGCTGCTTGCCCCTTCATATGCAAAGAATTGCGGGCAACGTTGCGCGAACGCGAGCGCAGCATCGCATTGGTTTTGGGTGACCGGTAACCCGAAAGCATCATGTAGGGTTCTTTGCTATCCATCAGGTTGTGGGATGCGGCCATTATGTCAATCGCGCGTGTGTCAACTTTGATAACCTGGTCTGTCCGCCAGTCGCGCATGAAATAATTAATCTCTTTCAGCGCTTCCTTGATGTAGTCGCCTTCGACCCAATAAACCGTGTCGATGCTTTCGCCGGTGCGACCGGAATACATCGCAACAGATCGAATGTCCCCGGCGCCGCGAAGCAACCCAAATGCATTGGAATAAGTCGGTGCCGCAACTAGTGTCGTTGCTGCAAATGCGCCAAGCAAATGGCGACGCGAAATAACATTGCTTAGATTTTTAGCCATGATTTTAGAGCGTGTCCCGTCGCTGTTGGGTTCGGTGTATTGTTCACCGTAACCGCCATCTCATCCCCAGATGCACGTTATTGATGCCATAAACATCCTCGGCAACCAAGTCACAGACCCCAATAATTTTACTATCTTGTTGAAATCGGCGGGATTTCGCCCACTCAGACCTCAGTTTGGCGGATTTTCGGGCGACTCTTGTGGCGTGGCCCTTGGGTGACACATTATGTGCTTGCGAAAAAGTGATCCAATTGCTCTGCAATCTAGACACATTCTTATGCTATCTCGGATAGGTATTATTGTTTTCGGAGTACGTTTAATGCTGCTTTTCACCAATCCTCGGGGCAAATATTTGGCCGCGACACTTTTTGTTGGCTTTATAGGTTTGTCTGCGGCGTTTGTCGCACCAGCGCAGGCGCAGGTCACTGCGTTTATGCAATCGGTCGCCGAGGCTTCGGCGCGGGATAAATCCGTCGCTCAATTTTATCAGGCGAACGGTTATAGCCCGATCTGGACAGGTCGGAGCGGGCGCGACCGGGCGCGACGTCAGGCATTGCTCGATGCATTTGCAAATGCCGCCAGTCATGGATTGCCGCAGGCGACCTATGACACCGAGTTGTTGAAAGCCAATTTGCGCCGCGTGAAATCCGAACGTGATCTGGGCCGTATCGAGGTTGAGCTGAGCAAGCTGTTTCTAGCCTATGCGCAGGATATCCAAACCGGCATTCTGGTGCCCGGTCGGATTGATGAAGGTATTGCACGCAAAGTTCCACTGCGGAACCGGCTTGATCTGCTGACCAATTTCGCCAAGTCATCTCCGGCAGGTTATCTGAAAAATCTGGCCCCATCGTCGCCGGAATACCGAAGGCTGATGAAGCAAAAGCTGACGATGGAACGCCTGTTGGCCAAAGGCGGTTGGGGGGCGAAAGTTCCGGGCAAAAAACTGGAACTTGGCCAGTCCGGAAATTCTGTTGTAGCCCTGCGCAACCGGTTGATTAAAATGGGTTATTTGCGCAGAAATGCCTCGACAAAATATGACGCTAATCTGCAAAAGGCAGTGCAGCAATTTCAGGTGGCCCATGGGTTGAACCCGGATGGCGTTGCCGGCGCGGGCACCCTGAAAGAGGTGAATGTTTCGCCTGAACGGCGACTGGCCTCGATCATTGTGGCAATGGAGCGCGAGCGCTGGACCAATATGAAGCGCGGCAAACGCCATATCTGGGTAAATCTGACCGACTTCAGCGCCAAGATTATCGACGATGGCAAGGTCACATTTCAGACGCGCTCGGTTGTGGGGGCCAATTCAAAGGATCGGCGCAGCCCCGAATTTTCCGACGTGATGGAACATATGGTGATCAATCCGACGTGGAATGTGCCCCGTTCAATTGCGATCAAGGAATACCTGCCGCTGATGCAAGAGGATCCTTCTGCTGCCGGGCATCTCAATGTTATTGATGAAAGTGGCCGCATTGTTTCGCGCGATGAATTGGATTTCAGCCAATATACCGAGCTTGATTTTCCTTTCGATCTGAAAGAACCGCCATCGCGGCGCAACGCTTTGGGTCTGGTGAAATTCATGTTCCCAAACAGGCACAACATTTACCTGCATGACACGCCCGCCAAAAACCTGTTCGCCCGAGAGGCGCGGGCTTTCAGTCACGGGTGCATTCGCTTGCGTGATCCGTTTGATTTTGCCTATGCGCTGTTGCGTAAACAAACCCGCAATCCCGAAGAACTGTTTCACTCAAAACTGGCGACCGGTGTTGAAAATGTGATGCCGCTGGAAAAGCAGGTTCCGGTTCATCTGGTTTACCGCACCGCGATTGCGACGGCCAAAGGCGAAATGAACTATCGCCGGGATATTTACGGGCGTGACGCGCGGATTTTCAAGGCCCTGCAAAAAGCCGGGGTGGTCTTGCGCGCGGTTCAAAGTTAAAAGTTTCTTAAAATTGGGCTGCGGCCCTGATTTGGAGGCTTCATGACTGCCCACAGCGTTAAAGATATGGCACAGGCACTTTCGGCGCATGCCGAGGGTGATTTGTCGATTGTTTTTAAGGGCGTGGCCGAACCGGCAGAGGCCAGCACAGACGATCTGGCCTTGGCGATGGCTGCGGAATTTGTTGCCAGTATCCCCGATGGCGCAGCCCTGGCGGCAATCGTTCCAGTGGGAACCGATTGGCAGGCGGCAGGTCTGAAAGCGGCAATTTTTGTGGATCGGCCGCGTTTGGCGATGGCTGGCCTGACCGGGTTTCTAAGCCAGTCCGCCGGTGCCAGACCAAGCATACATCCGAGCGCAATCATTGATCCAACTGCAAGTATCGGTGCGAACTGTTCTGTCGGACCCTATTCGGTAATCGGTGCGCGGGTTCAGATTGGGGAAAATAGCGTGATTGGCAGCCATGTTTCGATCGAGGATGGCGCCGTTATCGGCGCAGATGCGGTTTTGCAGTCGGGCGCGCGTATTGGGCGTAATGTGCAGATTGGCGCCCGATTTTTTGCCCATTCTGGCGTGGTGATCGGATCGGACGGATTTTCCTTTGTCACGCCCGAACCCTCGGTCGCTGAAAAGGCCCGCAAGTCTTTGGGCAAGGATTCGTCCGAAACACCGGTGGATCAGGACTGGTTGAAAATTCATTCACTTGGCGGCGTCATCATTGGCAACAACGTCGAGGTCGGTGCCAATTCCTGTATTGATGCGGGCACCGTCCGGGCTACCCGAATTGGTGAGGGCACCAAAATTGATGATTTGGTGCAGGTTGCTCATAATGTCGTTGTCGGCACGAACTGCCTGTTATGTGGACATGTGGGGATCGCGGGATCGGCGCAGCTGGGCAACAATGTTGTTCTTGGTGGACAGGTGGGCGTTGGCGACAATATCACCATTGGCGATCAGGTGGTGGCTGGTGGGGGAAGCAAAATTCTGTCCAATGTCCCAAAAGGGCGCGCGGTTCTTGGGTATCCGGCTACCAAGATGGCCGGGTATATTCAAAGCTACAAGGCGTTGCGCCGATTGCCCCGGCTGATGCGCGACTTTGATGCGCTGCAAAAATCTGTTTCAAACAAACGCGACACTGACTAAGTAATCAGCAGCAATTGCGTGGATGTCATGGGCGAACCTGTCAAAGAAAATATTATAGCAATTATTGCCGAGCAGGCGTTGCTGGAACCCGGTGATGTCACTGTGGATCAGACGCTTGATGATCTTGGCATCGACAGCCTTGCGCTGGTCGAGGCAATTTTTGCCATCGAAGAGCGTTTTGACATAACGGTTCCGTTTAACGCCAATACCCCCGGCGAAAACGCGTTTGATATTACATCGGTGGCGTCAATCATCGTGGCCGTTCAACAGCTGGTGGATGAACAAAGCACATGAAACGTGTGGTGATCACCGGGGCCGGTACGATCAATGCGCTTGGCCACGGTGTAGCTGAAACACTGGAAGCGATGGCCAATGG
>JAHRVD010000151.1 GCA_019090845.1 Marinosulfonomonas sp. | reverse complement strand
GCGGTTTTCGTTCAACGTCAAAGGTGGGCGTTGCGAGGCTTGCAAGGGCGACGGTCTGATCAAGATAGAGATGCATTTTCTGCCCGATGTCTATGTGACCTGCGAGACGTGTAATGGTCAGCGTTATAACCGCGAGACTTTGGAAATTAAGTTTAAAGGCAAGAGCATAGCAGACGTTCTTAATATGAATGTCGAGGACGCGCAGGCGTTTTTTACGGCCGTGCCAAGCATTCGTGAAAAGATGGACGCACTGGTGCGGGTGGGGCTTGGGTATATCAAGGTCGGCCAACAGGCCACAACGCTGTCAGGCGGTGAGGCGCAGCGGGTTAAGCTGTCCAAGGAACTGGCGCGCCGTTCAACCGGGCGCACGCTGTATATTCTGGATGAACCGACAACGGGGCTGCATTTTGAAGATGTGCGCAAACTGTTGGAAGTACTGCATGAATTGGTCGAACAGGGCAATACGGTTGTGGTGATCGAACATAATCTTGATGTGATAAAAACCGCCGACTGGATCATCGATATCGGGCCGGAAGGCGGTGATCTGGGGGGCGAAATCGTCGCCATTGGCACGCCCGAGGATGTTGCGAGCAATGCGCACAGCTATACCGGCCACTACCTGAAAGGGATCCTGAACGCGCGAAAGGTCGCGGCCGAATAGGGCCAGACCGCCCGGCGAAAGCATTTGTTCACGCTCTCGAGGCCCGGTCAGGGTGTGGTTTAGAATTTCGCCACCCATCAATTTTGCGACAGGCGCGCCAATGCACGCCGGTTCCTGTCTTTGCGGCGCAGTTCATTTCACCGTCGCTGGTGATTTGACGGCGCCAGATGCCTGCCATTGAACCCAATGCCGCAAGTCTTCGGGGCATTTTTTTGCGTCATGCGACGTTCCCAGATCAACAGTGACTATCGAGGGCGAAGACAAGCTGACATGGTTCCGGTCGCCTGAAAAAGCGCGCCGTGGATTCTGTGCCACCTGCGGCTCTTCGCTGTTTTGGGATCCAATTCACCGTGATTTTATAGCAGTTGCCATGGGCGCATTTGATGAGGCCACTGGCTTGCAACTGGCCAAGCATATTTCCGTTGCTGACAAGGGCGATTACTATGCAATCACAGACAAGCTGCCGCAGAACCGACAATAGCAGGTAATACGGTCAGGGCACTATTCGGGTCGACCCTAGTCCAGAACTTTCCCTAAAGCGTCAAACAGGTTCAGTATTTCAAAGGTTTCCTTATTTACCTTTACGAAAGCGTCGCCAATCTGAACATAGCCTTCGCCTTTCCCAAGTTTTGGCAGATCAAAGTCGAATGGGTTAAGAATCCAGTGGGCATCGTCGGGCGACAGAAAGCCGCCGCGGTGATATCCCTTTTTGGCCAGTCCCGGTGGAATGCAAGCCGGTGATTTCTTGGCTAGTCCGGGCGGGCAGCCGCCATTTGACGGATTTTTAACTGTAACGGCAGCAGGCTGCCTGCCTCCCGCGTTAACCAGCGGAATTGCAATTAAAAGAGCAAGTGCGAGAACAAAAAACCTCATGCAGCACCTTTCGAATCGAATTTATATCATTGGGTTAATATCGTGAGTCTCAAATTATGCGTTCAGTTCAATGCAGACCGGAACATGGTCTGATGGTTTTTCGTAACCACGAATTTGGGCATCGATATGGCAGTTTTGTAATAAATCCGCGCATTGCGGTGTCAGTAGGAAATGATCAATCCGGATGCCGTCATTTCGCTGCCACGCCCCGGCCTGATAGTCCCAGAATGAATAGTTGTCGGGGGCTTGATTGCGGGCGCGAAAGGCCTCTGTGAAGCCAAGGTTAAGAATGCGGCGATAGGCGGCGCGGCTTTCGGGGCGGGCCAGCGCGTCTTCTTGCCATGCGTCCGGGCGGGCGGCGTCTTCGTCTTGGGGGATGATGTTGTAATCACCCGCCATCAATGCAGGTTCTTCTTGTAATAACAATCCTTTGGCGCGGGTTTTTAATCTTTCCATCCACGCCAGTTTATAGTCGTATTTTGGCCCCGGAACCGGATTTCCGTTTGGCAGATACAGCCCGCAGACCCGGATTGCCCTGTCGCCCATCACGGTCGCTTCGATCCAGCGGGCCTGTTCATCCTCTGGGTCGCCGGGCAAGCCCCGCTGCACGTCCTCAAGCGGGAATTTTGACAGGATGGCGACGCCGTTGAACGACTTTTGACCGTGAGTTTCGACGTTGTAACCCCGGTCTTCAAACAGCTCGCGTGGAAAATTCTCATCAACAGATTTGATTTCCTGCAGCAAAACCACATCCGGTTTCGCCGTGTCCAGCCAGTCTGGCAATGCTGCGGCGCGGGCTTTGATGCCATTTATGTTGAACGTGGCGATTTTCATGGACGTGCCTCCTGCATAGCCGGGCTTTTTTGGGCCTTTGGCGCTGAATGTGCAATGGGCTGGTGCCGGGTCAGCTTACATGGAAAAGGACGTGCCGCAGCCGCAGGAACTGGTCGCGTTGGGGTTTTCCACGACAAAGCGTGCGCCGATCAGCTCGTTGGTGAAATCAATCACCGCGTTGGACAGGAACGGCAACGAAACCGCGTCTACGATCACCTTCTGTCCGCCACCTTCCAGCACGATGTCATCACTGGCCGGCTCGTCAAGCTTTATGTCATACTGAAAACCGGAACAGCCGCCGCCCTCAACCGCCACACGCAACGCCTTATCATCGCCGGTGGTTGCATTGATCTCGGCCAGCCGCGCAAATGCGCGTTCGGTCACTTTGGGGGGCAGGTTCATTTCCATGGTGCAAACTTATGTCGTTTTGGTTTCATTGCAATGCACTATATGAAACAGGCGACAACGTCACAAGGATTGGCCGAAAGAATGCTCAAACCCTATGCCTGCCACCCCGACCACAGCCGGGGACGCCAATTTGACGAGGTGATCAGCACCTTCCGTTCGCCGTTTCAGCGCGACCGGGACCGGATCATTCATGCCAGCGCGTTTCGTCGTCTGAAGCATAAGACTCAGGTTTTTGTGGAACATGAGGGCGATTATTATCGCACAAGGCTGACCCATACGATCGAGGTGGCGCAGGTGGCGCGCACCATCGCCGGGGCGCTGGGGCTTAATCAGGAACTGGCCGAGGCTGTCGCGCTGGCCCATGATCTGGGGCACCCGCCGTTTGGCCACACGGGCGAGGATGCGCTGTCGGCTCTGATGCAGCCCTATGGTGGGTTTGACCATAACGCGCAGGCAATCCGCATTGTCACAAAGCTGGAACGCCACTACGCGGATTTTGATGGGCTTAATCTGACGTGGGAGACGCTGGAAGGCATCGCCAAGCACAACGGACCCGTGAGCGCACCGGTTCCCTATGCGCTGGCCGACTTTAACGCCGTCTATGATCTGGAGCTGGACAGCTACGCCAGCGCCGAGGCGCAGGTGGCCGCATTTTCCGATGACATCGCCTATAATCACCACGACCTGCACGACGGGCTGCGCGCGGGCCTGTTTACCGAGGCCGACCTGATGGAACTGCCAGTCACCGGCCCGGCATTTGCCGAAGTTGACGCGCTCTACCGCGATCTTGATCCGATGCGGCGTCGCCATGAGGCGCTGCGCCGGGTATTTGGCGTTATGGTCGAGGATGTGATCGCTATCGCGCGAACGCGCCTACAGGCCGCTGATCCGCGCTCAGCCGATGAAATCCGCGC
>JAHRVD010000150.1 GCA_019090845.1 Marinosulfonomonas sp. | reverse complement strand
CTCGAAAAAATGGGTCCAGCTGGCGACGACTTCACCGACACGGTTGCCAATGGCACCAAAGGCCTCGACGCGGGCATGTGTGACAAGAGCTTTATGGGTCACATCCAGCGGAAGAACGGTGAGCGGTACGCCGGAATTGAAAACAATATCAGCAGCTTCCGGATCGACGTAAATGTTAAACTCTGCCGCCGGGGTGACATTGCCCACCTCAAAATAGGCCCCGCCCATCAGCACGACTTCTTGCACACGATCAATGATCTCTGGCGCGCGCTGAAAGGCTGTTGCAATGTTGGTCAGAGGGCCAAGCGGGCAAAGCGTCACCGACCCAGCCGGTTCGCGTTTTAGGGTGTCGATGATGAAATCTACTGCGTGGCCGTCCTGAAGTGTGATGGCGGGATCAGGTAGCGCGACTCCGTCTAGGCCCGTCTTGCCATGCACGTGTTCCGCCGTCACAAGTTTGCGCTGTAAAGGCGCGTCGCACCCGGCAAAGACCGGCACATTAGGTTTGCCCGCTAACTCACAGACAACGCGGGCATTTTTAGATGTCAGGTGCAGCGGAACATTGCCCGCAACCGTGGTAATGCCCAGCACATTCAGTTCTGCCGGGCTGGCCAGTGCAAGCAAAATTGCAACCGCGTCGTCCTGGCCGGGATCGGTATCAATAATGATGTTACGAGCGGGCATTGGCATTCTCCTGAACGACGAACCTGTCGCAGGATCGGGGCAAAGTAAAGCCGGCTAGGATCAATAGTTTGCGCGGCTACCGGCGGGGGTTGGCGGGGCCATGTTCGCAGCCCCGCCGTGTTATTTAGCCGTCGAAATCGACCTCTTGGGCGATGCGCAATGCGTCAGCGCGGTGCGCGGCCATTTCCATCAGGTTCAGGTTGTCTGCTGTGAATGATCCCCATCCAGCGACCAGATCGGACGGGTTTGTGCCGGGCGCGATCGGATACTCGAAGTTTTTTTCAGCATATATTTCCTGCGCCTTGGGAGAGGTCAAAAATTCCATGAAAGCAAGGGCTTGTTCTTGGTTGGGGGCGGATTTCACCATCGCCACACCAGAGACATTCACATGGGTTCCACTGCCTTCAAACACCGGAAAATCCAACCGAACCGAAGTGGCCCAAGGCACTTGTTCCGGATCGCCCAGCATCTTGCCCATGTAATATGTGTTACCAAGGGCAATATCGCATTCACCGGCCCAAATAGCCTTTATCTGCGCTCGGTCATTGCCCTGAGGTTTGCGTGCAAGGTTTGCCTTTATGCCTTCAAACCAGGTTTTTGCCCCGGTTTCACCCATATGCTGAATTGCAGCCGAAAGCAGGCCCAATGTGTAGGCATGGGTGCCGGAACGCGTGCAAATGCGGCCTTCCCATTTCGGGTCTGCCAGATCCTCATAGGTGATGACTTCGCCCTCGGGCACGCGGTCGCGGCTGGCGTAGATGATGCGCGCGCGTGTCGTCAGCCCCCACCAATGCCCGTCGGGGTCGCGGAAATCTGCAGGCACGTTTGCGCTCATGGTGTCAGACTGAACAGCCTGTGTCAGTCCGGCCTCAACTGCGCCAGCCAGGCGAGAAATATCGACCGTCAGAATGACATCGGCGGGCGAGCGGTCGCCTTCGGCAACAAGACGTTCGATCATTCCTTTGTTTAAAAAGGCCACATTGACGTTAATACCTGTCTGCGCGGTAAAGGCGTCTGTCAGCGGTTTGATCAGTTCTGGTTGGCGGTAGGAATAGACATTGACCTCGTCGGCCAGTCCGGCTGTCGCGATGCTTGCGGCCATAATTGATGACAAGAATAATTTGTAAGACATAGATTAGCTCCGGTTTTTATTATGCCCGCTTTAAACATGAGTATTTTAGTAGGCTCAATACCTTATTAAAATACTAGGGTATCTTCTCCGCCTTCTTCACCGCGTCCCACAAGGCATCCATTTCGGCCAGATCAGATTGTTCGGGTGTCTTGCCAAGCAATGCCAGCCGTGATTCTACACCTTGGAAACGCTTGATGAATTTGGCGTTGGCTGCGCTCAACGCCGCCTCTGCATCAATTTTCAGGTGCCGGGCCAGATTGGTCATGACAAACATCAGGTCGCCAAATTCTTCGACCATGTCAGCCTGGTTTCCCGATTGCTGCGCCTGGGTCAACTCGTCAGCTTCTTCGACAATCTTGTCCAGAACTTCGCGCGTTGACGGCCAGTCAAAACCAACCCGTGCGGCGCGTTTTTGCAATTTTAACGCGCGGGTCAGTGCTGGCAACGCCACAGCGACACCGTCCAGCGTTCCCTGTTCCGCTTTCTTGGCGCGCTCGGATGCTTTGATCTGTTCCCAGTCAATGGTTTGCTGGTCGGCGGATTTTTCGCGACTTTCAGTGCCAAAAACATGCGGATGCCGGGCGACCATTTTAGCAGAAATCGTATTGGCGACGCTATCAAAGCTGAATAGCCCGGCCTCTTCACCAATTTGGGTGTGATAGACCGTTTGCAGCAATAAATCGCCCAGTTCCCCTTGCAGATCGTCCCAGTCTTGCCGGTCAATGGCGTCGGCAACCTCATAGG
>JAHRVD010000149.1 GCA_019090845.1 Marinosulfonomonas sp. | reverse complement strand
ACGCTGCCGCCAAGCGTGCCGATCAAAAAGCCGACTTTGCGCCCGTATTTCTGCATGATCGCGGACAGTGGCGTTGCCGACAGCATCGAGCCAAGCACGATCAGAGAGATCGGCAATGTGGCAAAACAGATATTGCTGGCCAGCGATTGCCCGGCCAGACCACCGATTACGAAAATCATCGACATTTGCGCGCCAAGAAACGCCTGAGCGACCACCAGTAGTGTGACGTTTCGTTTCGTGCGGCTGTCAACGGGGGTATATGTCTGATCTGTCATGGCGGTTGGGTATCGTTGATTGGCAGGGAATTAAAGCCTCAAAAACCCATTTCGATCACATGCGCGAACGAGCCGCTGACATTGCCTTGGGTCAGGCCAATTTTGCCCAGATCATTTCCTTCAGCGTCGGCTGCGTGAAATAGTGGGTTTCCGGCTGCGAGCAGGGTAGTGGCATAGTGAAATTCATGGGCTTTGAGGGGGCCGGAAAGTGGTCCGCCAAGCGGCGTTAAGTCCCTATAGCCCAGATGCAGTTTACGCTGCGCGAATGATGTTTCCAAATCCAGCAGGCCGAGCATTTCGTGACGGCTGCCTTGCGCGTCCGTTAGCCCGCGGCCCAGCACCATATAGCCGCCGCATTCACCATAAATCTTGGCTGATTGTGCGGCGTTCTGCATGCCTGTGTGAAACGTGTCGGCAGATGCCAGCGTTTTGGCGTGCAACTCTGGATAGCCGCCGGGCAGGAAAATCAGCTCGGCTGCGGGCGGGGCCTGATTGGCAAGGGGCGAGAAATACGTGATCTCAGCGCCCGCCTTGCGCCAGTCATCCAGCAGATGCGGATAGCAAAAGGCAAAGGCCGCATCGCGTGCAACCGCGATCCGGCGTGCCGGGGCTTTGGACGAAGCGTGCGTGCCTGCCGGGGGCAATGGTTGGGCAAGCTTGGTCAATGCGTCCAGATCGACGGCTTGCGCAATGACCTGGCCCGCGCTGGCCAGAAAGGCCTGCAGATCAGGATGTTCGCCCGCCTGTACCAGCCCCAAATGGCGGGACGGATGTGTCAGGTTGCTCTGACGGGGCACGGCGCCGATCACCGGGATGCCAAGCGGTTTCAGGGCGTTGCGCAACATCGTTTCGTGGCGGGGCGAGCCGGTTTTGTTCAGAATAATACCTGCCACATTGATCAAGGGATCATGTCGGGCAAACCCGCCGACCAGTGCGGCCACCGATTGCGCCATGCTTGCCGCATCCACCACCAGCACCACCGGTGCGTTCAGAATGCGGGCGATATCGGCGGTTGCGCCCTTGCCATCGGGCGGTGCGCCGTCAAACAGGCCCATTGCGCCCTCGACCACCAGCAATCCCGGCCCGGCGGCAAGGCTGCGAATGCGCGCGGGCGACATCGCCCATGCATCAAGGTTCAGGCAGGGTGCGCCGCAGGCGGCTTCGTGAAAGCGCGGGTCAATATAATCGGGCCCGGATTTGGCACCGCGAACTGCCAGCCCGGATTGGGCAAGGGCGTGCAATATGCCAAGTGTGATCGTGGTCTTGCCGCTGCCCGAGGCGGGGGCCGCGATGACAAGGCCGTTGTTCATGGGGCTTCGGCAGGGCGGCCGCGCCCCAGCGGGTCCAGATTGCGTGGTTTTGTTCCGGCGGCCAAAGCCTGCCAGTCCAGCACCTGACGCAACAACACCGAGCGCCCGACGCAGATCACCGCTGGGGGCGCGATGCCCGAGGCTGCTATGTCAGCCTCGACAGTTGTCAGGGTGGTTTCCAGCACGTTTTGGTCGGGGGTTGTGGCGTTTGTGACGATGGCAACCGGCTCATCCGCGCTGCGCCCGGCCGCCATCAAAGCCGCCGCAATCTGGCCGATATGTTTGGTGCCCATGTAGATCACCAGCACCGGGCTGGCGTTTGAAATCGCGGTCCAGTTCAGTGACGTGGGCGTGTTGCCCGACTGGTCATGGCCGGTCACAAATGTCACCGATTGGTTCACGTCGCGGTGCGTTACCGGTATGCCCGCATAGGCCAGCCCGCCGATCCCGGCAGAAATGCCCGGAATGATGCGCACTGGAATGTCATGTTGCACCAGTGTCTGTGCTTCTTCGCCACCGCGCCCGAAAACAAACGGATCGCCGCCCTTCAGGCGCAACACCCGCTTGCCCGCCTTAGCCAGATCAACCAGCCGCAGCGATATGTCCTGCTGTTTGGTCGATGGTTTGCCACCGCGCTTTCCGGCATAGATCATGTCGGCGTCCGGGCGCGCCCAATCCAGAATGCCCGGCGCAACCAAAGCGTCATAGACTATAACGTCCGCCTGACGCAGCGCGTTCAGTGCATGCAGCGTCAGCAAGCCGGGATCACCGGGGCCAGCACCACACAGCCAGACCCAACCGGGCAAAAGCGGAGGCCAGTCAGCGACAGGAAGATCGGCGGCGGGAAGGCGGGGTGAGTCGTTCATGTCGTTGTTATGGCGCGTTGGGGCGGCGACGAAAAGACATAGCTCGGGATCAGATCGGCGATTGGCGGCGGCAATCCCTGCGCCTATAGTCAGCCCGATGACACGCAAACCCACATCTGACCTACGCCGGGGCTGGACCACCGGCGCCTGTGCGACCGCCGCAACCAAAGCGGCGCTGATGCAGCTATGGGGCGGGGGATTCCCAGCTGACGTAACAATCACCCTGCCGCGCGGTGAAACTCCCACGTTTGCGCTGGCCCATCAGGACGCGGGGAATGGCTGGGCAGCGGCCGGGATAACCAAGGACGCAGGCGACGACCCGGATGTGACACATGGGGCCTTGGTGATCGCGCGGGTCAGCGCATCGACGGGTGGTGT
>JAHRVD010000148.1 GCA_019090845.1 Marinosulfonomonas sp. | reverse complement strand
GTTTGAATAGCCGCACCAATATCGCCAAAGGTATTGCCGGGTTTTACCGCTTCAATTCCCAGCATCAGAGAGTCGTGCGTGACTTGGATCAGCCGCTCTGATTTGCGCGATAATTTTCCGGCCACATACATCCGGCTGGTGTCACCATACCAACCATCAACGATCACAGTGACGTCGATGTTCAGAATGTCGCCGTCCTTCAGGATTTTCTTGCCGGGAATGCCATGGCAAACGACGTGGTTCACGCTGATGCAGCTGGCGTGCTGATAGCCCTTGTATCCGATAGTGGCAGATTTCGCGCCAGCGGTTTGGATTTTGTTGGTGATGATATCGTCCAGATGTGCGGTGGTAACGCCGGGTTGCACAAATTCCGTGATTTCATCAAGTATCTGTGCGGCCAATTGGCCAGCTACGCGCATGCCAGCATAATCCGTATCTTCGTAGATACGAATGCCGTCCTTTGTCAGGTGTCCACGGTTAGGCTCGTCCAAGGTATTCTCCGTCGTGTTCCGTTTTCGCGCACTACATATGTTATCAGATTAAAAAGAACCAGATGCTGACTATCGCAGAACCTCAACCTGGCGCCCAAATTCCACACCCGCGGTCGAGATTTCGGTATCATAACACAAGACCTCGACACCGGCATTTGTGGCAAGATCAAATGCCGCGGCGTAGGCTGGGTCAACGTCATCTGCCAGACGGAAACGGGTGCAATCGGTGCGCTGCACAAGGTAAAGCATGATGGCGCGATGCCCCTGTGCGCGCATATCGGCCAGTTCGCGCAGGTGTTTGGCGCCGCGTAAGGTTTTGCTGTCGGGAAATTCTGCCAACCCGACCTTACGACTTAGATGCACGTTCTTCACTTCCAGATAGGCATCCGGCAGGCCGGTGCCGGTCAGCAGAAAATCAATCCGGCTGGATTGTCCGTATTTCACTTCGGGGCGGATGTTGGGATAGTCCGCCAACGCAGCAATTTTTTTGTTATCCAGCGCCTCGCGAACAACCCGGTTTGGAACGGATGTATCAATCCCTGCCCAGTGGTCGTTTGGCAATTCGAGCAGCCGCCAGCCGAACCGAAGTTTTTTCTTTGGATCGTCGTTTGGTTCCAGCCAGACCCGCATTCCAGCTTCATTCAACCCGGTCATCGCACCGGGGTTGGCGCAATGGGCCACAACCTCGCGTCCGTCCTCTAGTGTAACGTCGGCCAGAAACCGTTTGTAGCGGCGCAGCAGTCGGCCGGGGACAAGAGTTGTTTGAAAGCGCATGACACCCGGCCTATACCGGCACTATAGCCTGTGCAAGGAACCCGTTATGCGCAACCCAACTGCCGCCATGCTGGTGATCGGCGATGAGATTTTGTCGGGCCGGACCCGTGATGCGAACATGCATTATCTGGCCGGTGAACTGACAGCGATTGGTATCGATCTGATGGAAGTCCGGGTTGTCTCGGACGTTACGAATTCGATCGTGACGGCCGTTAATGATCTGCGTGCGTCCTATGATAATGTGTTCACATCGGGCGGGATCGGCCCGACGCATGATGACATTACCGCAGATGCCATTGCGCAAGCATTCGAGTTGTCTATCGACGTTCGCGACGATGCGCGCGCGATCCTTGAAGCCCGCTATCGTGACATGGGCGCAGAGGTTAACAAAACACGCCTGCGTATGGCGCGCATTCCTGACACCGCTGTGCTGATCGACAATCCTGTGTCCGGGGCCCCGGGATTTAGCGTCAAAAACGTGCATGTGATGGCCGGCGTGCCAACAATTTTTCAGGCGATGGTGGCCTCGGTTTTGCCGACGCTGACCGGCGGCACCCCACTGTTAAGCCAGACGCTCAGGATCGATCATGGCGAGGGTCGGGTTGCCGGACCATTGGCAAAACTGGCCGGTGATTTTCCAGATCTTTCGATTGGTTCCTATCCATTTCAGCAAAATGGGGCCTATGGCACAAATATCGTAATCAGAGGGCAGGATGGCCCGCGCGTCGATCAGGCGATGACCATTCTTGCCGGGCTGTTTCCCCCCAAAGCTGCATGAACCCGCCACCAATTTCCGAGCTGTATGAAACGGTTGATGCGACCTGGCCCGCTGCCGCTTTGAGCCGGGTTGGCCCGTGGATAATTCGTGACGGTCGTGGTGGGGGAAAACGGGTGTCTGCCGCTACTTTGGAAAGTAATTTTTCGCCCGCCGATATTGCTGTTGGCCAAGCCAGAATGGCCGCGCTGGGGCAAACACCGCTTTTCATGATCCGGGAGGGCGAAGATCGGCTCGACCGCGCCTTGGATGGTTGTGGTTACAGCATTATTGATCCGGTATCTTTTTATGCCTGCCCGGTAGCTGCTTTGGCGACCGGACATTTCACACTCGGCAGCGAGATTACACAATGGCCACCATCCGACATCGCCAAAGAAATTTGGGCCGAAGGCGGGATTGGAGCGGAGCGGCTGGATGTGATGAGCCGTGTTAAAGGGCCAAGGTCTGTGATCGTTGCGCAAAGCGGCGGCGAAACTGTCGGCGTTGGCTTTGCCGCCGTAGCCGGGAGGATCGCGATGATCCATGCAATTGAGGTTTCCCCAAAATTGAGACGTCGCCGTGCGGGCACCGCTGTTTTGCATTCGGCGGCGGACTGGGCAAAAAATAGGGGCTGCGACTATCTAACTCTGGCGGTTACGGATGCAAATCGCCCGGCAAATGCCCTATATTCAAAATTGGGCATGTCACTTGTTGGCAGCTATCACTATCGAACCAAGTGAGATTATCAGAATTGGGGCCAAAATTGACAGAGAATTCAGAACAGGTAACCGCGTTGGATTTACCAATGGTCGACCCACTTCCAGAAGGAATACAGAAGTATTTCGACATATGTCAGGATAAGCTGGGGCTCGTGCCAAATGTATTAAAGGCTTATGCCTTTGATATTGATAAGCTAAATTCGTTTACGGGCATGTATAATGACCTGTTGCTGGGCGACAGCGGGTTATCCAAACTTGAACGCGAAATGATTGCTGTCGCCGTTTCGGCAGAAAACCGGTGCTGGTATTGTTTGGTGGCACATGGGGCTGCTGTGCGCGAATTGTCTGGTGATCCGGCATTGGGCGAGGCGATTGTGATGAACTATCGCGCGGCCGATCTTGACGCGCGGCAACGAGAAATGCTGGATTTTGCAGTGAAACTAACGGTGGCACCATCCACAATTGAGGAATCCGACCGCCAAAACCTGCGCGACGCGGGATTTTCGGATCGGGACATTTTTGACATCGGTGCTGTCGCGGCGTTTTTTAATATGACCAACCGGGTTGCTTCCGCGACCGACATGCAACCCAATCCAGAATACCACTCTGCATCCAGATGACCTTTCGCCTGACCATAGGATTTGTTCTTTTTTGGCTTGTGCCGAGTACTGTCGGGGCAATGACGCTCGAGTTTCCGGCAGGCGCTGTCAAGACACTGGAAACTGAAGAACCAATTGCAAGTGTAGCGATCCCAACCAGTGTTTTTACTAACGGCGCTGTAACAACGGAAACTGCCGAAGGGGCAGTTATGGTCAGGGCCTGGAAAATTCCAGGTGGAAGCTTGTCGACACTTCAGTTGATTACTCCGCTTCGCGATCAATTAATTGAACTTGGTTTCCAGCTGCTGGTATCTTGTGAAACCGACGGCTGTGGGGGCTTTGATTTTCGCTATAGTATCGACCTTCTGCCAGAACCGGATATGCATGTGGATCTGGGTGACTTTAGGTATTTGGCCATGCGCCGCGATATCGCGAACACAGAGCCGGAATTCGTTAGCTTGATGGTCAGCCGAAGTGTAGAAACCGGGTTTATTCAATTGACCCATGTTGGGCAAAGTGACGAGTTGGAAACGTCAATCGCGGCCTCTGAAAATACGCAAAATCAACAAGTTAGCACCAACCCATCGACATTTCTTGGACTAGGTGAATTGTTGG
>JAHRVD010000147.1 GCA_019090845.1 Marinosulfonomonas sp. | reverse complement strand
TTGCAGTGCTGACAATGCCTCGGCCTGAGCGCCGCCATTGCCAACTGGTGCCGCCGCGACCGGGGCCACTGCAGGCTCGATCACCTCGACGGCTGCGTCCTCAGGAACGCTCGTCTGCGCGGTGCCCATTGCCATCACGGCTGGTGCCTTGTCTTTAAGTTCATTGACCACCCGCTGCGCGATCTTTGGCCCAACACCGGGTGCGGCCTTGACCGCGTTCCAGTCACCAAGCGCAATCGCACGTGACACACCGTCTGGCCCAAGGGTGCCAAGTATCGCCATCGAGGCCTTGGCACCAATCCCCTGAACGCTCATCAACAGGCGATGCCATTCCTTTTCGACAAGGCTGGTAAAGCCAAACAACTGCAGATTATCCTCGCGCACCAGCAATTCGGTATAAAGTGCCGCCGCCTGCCCATCCCCGGGCAGCGCCGCCATTGTGCGATCGGACACATAGACGATGTAACCGACACCGCGCACGTCAAGCAGGACATGGCCGTTGCCGCGATAATCAATCCGCCCGGACAGTTTTCCGATCATGCGCCCGCCTTTGCCATGGCCGCCTGAAGCCGCCCTGCCGATTGTGCATGGTGTGAATGGCAGATTGCAATCGCCAGCGCATCCGCCGCGTCGGGGCCATGAATTTCAACGCCCGGCAATTGCAGGCGCACCATATGCTCGACCTGCTTTTTGTCCGCATGCCCGACGCCGACCACAGATTTCTTGACCGTATTAGGGGCATATTCCCCGATGCTCAGCCCTGCCCGCGCCGGAACCAGCATCGCGATGCCCCGCGCCTGCCCCAGCTTTAGTGTGCCAGCGCCGTCCTTGTTCACAAAGGTCTGTTCGACGCCAGCCGTGTCGGGCGCCAAACGGGTGACGATTTCCGACAGCTGATTGAACAGGCTTAGCAGGCGCTCTGACAGGTCATCGCCATCGGACCTACACACCCCGTTAGCGACATGGGATATCTTCACACCGACGACATCGATCACCCCCCAGCCAAGGTTGCGAAGACCGGGATCAATTCCCAAAACACGCATTTAACTGCCCTGCTCTTGTTGTTTTTTTTCGAATTAGCACGAAAGGCGAACATCTGCCAGATAATCTTGGAGCGTTGTGAAGCGATGAATTCAGCAACGAATCCGACCTTGTGGTTCAAAATCGTCATTTTCTGGTCTGAAATCGACATTTTCATGTCGGAATTATACCTTGATTTTCAAACGTTTAGAAAAGATTGGTCGCTATGCAAAAACCACATATGAGACATGCAGAAAGAACACTTGTCGGATGGCATTTCCGGGCCTATCTGCCGAGAAATAAGAGATACCAAACCAACTCAAACAAAGGAATGACGACCATGGCTACCATCGAAACATATCGCCCCACCGCAGCAGGCACTGGCTTTGGCCTGTCTGTTCTTTTCACCAAGATTGCCGGTTGGAACAACCGCCGCGCAACATTTAACGCGCTCAGCAAACTGACTGACCGCGAATTGGATGACATTGGTCTGAATCGCGGCGATATCGCCGACATCTCTGGCTGAAAATTCTCTACGATGTGAATGAAATAAGGCCGCGCAAATTGCGCGGCCTTTTTGGTCTTGGACCGGCAGCACGGAGGAAATGCCGATGGCCCGGTGTTAACTATGTCCCTCGGTTTCAGAGGTAGGTGCTGATACGCGCCGCAATCCAGACTGTCGCCGGTTCAGGCGTCATTACATACGCACCCGCTTTTTCAAACATTGTACCACCGTTAAGCTGCGCCATACGCTCGCCATAGGCGGTCTCGCCAAGTTGCGCGAAAAGGAAACCCTTGAACAACATCAGAGCCAGTAGACACAGGAAAATTCCACGCAAAGGGATGCGTGACGCCTGATTGTGTGGTCGGGCAATAATCAATCCATCATGGTTGATGGAAGTCACATATCCCTTGGCCAACCGACGGTGATTACGGTCAATCTGCTTCAGACGCATTCCAAATTGCATTTGCTTTGTATCTGCCATGTCAGCCTCGAATATTGGCCCCCGCCACATGGATCAAATATCTGGTCAAATGTGGCATCACTAAGGCAACTATGGCAGGGTGGCCGGAATCCGCCTAGTCATGCCTCAGTTTTACCCAAAATTAACGTCGTCCAGTCAACAATTTCGCTGCGATGGCTCAGATTGTATCCGTTTTTTCGGTATGCAGCGACAACTTCGTCAGCTTGCTCATTCAGCAGGCCTGAAAGGATTACATATCCACCCGATGCCGTTTCTTTTGACATTGCCGGAGCCAGATCAAGCAGCGGCCCCTTCAGTATATTTGCAAAGATCAGATCAAACGGTGCCCGCGATGCAATTTCGTGATGCTCAAAACCCGTTGCCTCAAAACAGTCAACGCGCGCTTGCAAATTGTTTGCGGTGACATTGGTGCGGGCAACTTCAACCGCGACCTCGTCTATATCGCTGGCCAGAACGGCGCAGGGAAATACTGACGCCGCCGCCATCGCCAGCACGGCTGTGCCGCAACCGATGTCGGCAACGTTGTGCGCCGCGAACCCATCGTCCATCAGCCGGTCCAATGCCAGCAGGCAACCCAGGGTCGTGCCGTGGTGGCCAGTTCCGAATGCCATCGCTGCCTCGATCAACAGGGCAACCCGGCCTGCCGGGACCTTGTCTGCGTCATGACTGCCATAAACAAAGAACCGCCCAGCATCGACGGGCGGTAGTTGGCGCTGAACATGGGCAACCCAGTCACGGTCCGGCACCTCGGAAACCACAAAGGGGCGCGCCTTAAAGGCGCTTGCCAAGAGCGCCAGCCCAGCTGTGTCGGGCCGCTCAACGAAATACCCGCCAATTTCCCACATCCCGGACCCGTCTTCGATCTCAAACACCCCAACGCCCATTGGTTCAGGGCTCAGGCGTTCCAACGCCTCGCCCAAAGCCTCGGCTGAGCCGCGGCCCGAAAGTGTCGTTAAAGCTGTAAAAGTGGTCATTTCGCAAATCCCGTTGTGCAGGCTCACCGGGTAAAGCGCGTGGTTGTGGCGGTCAAGGAGCGATCAAACCGCAGTGGTTCCAATCGGGCAGCTCACACCGGTGCCACCCAGCCCACAATAACCGGCCGGGTTTTTGGCCAGATATTGCTGGTGATAATCCTCGGCATGAAAGAATTCCGGCGCTTGCGCGATCTCGGTTGTGACAGGACCAAACCCAGCATCCGCAAATCGAGGCGCGACACGGGCAAGGCTGGCCTTGGCTGCCGCCAGTTGCGCCGCACTATAGGTGTAAATCCCCGAGCGATACTGCGTTCCCATGTCGTTGCCCTGACGCATGCCTTGGGTGGGATCATGTCCCTCCCAAAAGGTTTTTAGCAATGTTTCAAAGGGAATCACGGCCGGGTCAAAAATCACATGCACAACCTCATTCTGTCCGGTCTGGCCTGAACAAACCTCTTCATAGGTTGGGTTCGCGGTATATCCGGCTGCATAACCTACACGGGTCAGCCAGACGCCTTCAAGCTGCCAGAAAATCCGTTCCACCCCCCAGAAACAGCCCATGCCGAACATAACCTGTTCCATCCCGGCGGGCACCTCGCCCACCAGCGGGCGGCCGCTGACAAAATGCGTTTTTGCCGTAGCAATTGGCTGGGCGCGACCAGCAAGCGCCTGATCGGCAGCGACAATTTGCATCTTTTTGTTTTGAAACAGCATCAGCTATGCCTCCGTTGCATTCGTCTTATATAGGCGCGAGTCGGCGAAAAGCTACTCTGCCGTTGCCCGGACGCCGCGGGAAAAAATCGTTTCCCGGCCCTTTTCGGGGTGGCGCGGGATCAAAAACGCCAGCCCAAGCGATGTTGCGGCCATTGCTGCGGCCAGAAAGAACACAGCGCCCGGCGAGGTGACCCACAAATAGCCAAGCAGCCCCGGCAAAGCCACAGCCGCTATGTGATTGATGGTGAAAGCCACCGCAGCGGTCGGCGCAATGTCCTGCGGATCGGCGATCTTCTGAAAATAGGTTTTCAGCGCCAGAGCCAGCGCAAATAACATGTGGTCCAGCACATAAAGCGTTGCCGCCAAAACAACGCCCCAGCCAAAGAAGTAGATGCCGCCATAGGCAAGAAACACCAGCGTCAGGCCGCTATATTCAACCAGCAAGGCCCGGCGCTCGCCCCAGACGGCCACGGCCTTGCCGATAAACGGAGCAATGAACAGATTGGCTAGAAAATTCAGCATCAAAAGCGCGGTGACTTCATGCACTTCAAATCCGAATTTTTCGACCATCATGAAAGCCGCAAAAACCATAAATATCTGCCGCCGCGCCCCGACGATGAACTGTAAAGCGTAAAAAAGCCAATAGCGGCGGCGCAGGACAATGGACATTTTCTGTTTGGATGTGGATTCAAACTGCGGGTAGGCAAAATAGCAAAATACAGCGACCAGCGCAACGAAACCACCTGATACGAGGTAGACAAAGTTGTAGGACAGATCAAAAGCCTTCCATGTCAGAACCAACAGCCCATAGGACAAAAGCGACGCGCCCGAGCCAATCGCCACGATCCAGCCCAGCACTTGGGGCGCGCGTTTTTTGTCGATCCATTGCAATTGCAAAGACTGATTGACCGTCTC
>JAHRVD010000146.1 GCA_019090845.1 Marinosulfonomonas sp. | reverse complement strand
CTGCATTACGGGACGCGCCGGTAGGAACAGGGCGAGCGTTGGCGCAGACCCGTGGTGACCTTGCCTGGAATATGGCCGTTCCACAGGATGGTAAGTTGCCCTTTGGCGGGGTGTCGCCGGCCTTGATTGAATGGCACGGGCTGGCGCATCCGGCGCAGATGTTGCCGGATCTGGGTTGTCGTTTAAAAAAACTGGAACTTACCCATCCGGACGCGGACAACCTGGCCAAAGCCGTGAGAAAAATGGCTGAACTATCTGACGTTAAGATTACGAAGGGCCCGAAGATTGTGCTGAAAGCGACGATAAAAACGCCGGGTGGGCTGGTGGTTCTGGAATGATAATTCGCGATGCATTGACCGGCGACGCTGGCAAAATTGCCGGGTTCTGGAACCCAATGATCCGGGACACTGTGGTGACGTTCAGCTCGGTGCAAAAGACGGATGCCGATGTGGCTGATATGATTGGCGAGCGTCAAAGCGACGGGCACGGGTTTTGGGTGGCAGAGGTTGACGACATGGTGGTGGGCTTCGCCACTTATGCGCAATTTCGTGGTGGCGATGGCTATGCGCACACGATGGAACACACGATCATTGTCGCACCCGAAGGACAGGGCCGGGGCGTTGGCCGGGCGTTGATGAGCGCGGTTGAGGATCACGCCCGCCATTGCGGCGCACATTCGATGTTTGCTGCTGTCAGTGGCGAAAATACCGCCGGTATCGCATTTCATGGGGCGGCGGGATATCGCACGGTGGCGCTGGTGGCGCAGGCTGGGCGCAAGTTTGATCGCTGGATGGATCTGGTGTTGATGCAAAAGTTTCTGTGATCACCGCTGACTTGCACCGCAAAACCCGCTAAGAGGCCCCAAATGTCAATCTGGACCCGCATATCAGAATCTTTGGCAGCACTGGCCAGTGGCGAACCGCTGTCGGCGGTGTTTGAACGTTTGCGCACGCCGCCCGAACGCTCGGTTGCATTCACGATTGCTGTCATAGCGCTGAGCGCGAAAATGGCCAAAGCCGACGGGCTGGTGACGCGCGACGAGGTAATGGCGTTTCGCGAAGTGTTCGAAATCCCGCCGACGGAAGAATCCAACGCAGCAAAGGTTTTCAATCTGGCCCGGCAGGACGTGGCCGGATTTGAAGACTATGCCAAGCGGATCAAGACGATGTTTGACGCCGATGAAGCCACGCTTTGCGACCTGATGGAGGGGCTGTTTCACATCGCGATGGCGGACGGAAATTTCCACCCGAATGAGGATGCATTTTTGGAGCGGGTCGCCCAGATATTCGGGTTGAAAGAGGCACAGTTTCGCGGTTTGCGGTCGCGGTTTGTGCCCGATGCGTTGGGCGATCCGTATGAGGTGCTGGGGCTGGATCCAGATGCCGGTTTTGCGGCTGCTCATGCCGCCTGGCGGATGTTGGTTCGTGAAATGCACCCCGATCAGATGATCGCGCGCGGGGTTCCGCAAGAGGCAGTGAAAATGGCCGAAAAACGGCTGGTTGCGATTAATCTGGCCTGGGAAGAAATCCAGAAGGCCGACGCCTGATGCGGATCGCAACCTATAATGTCGAGTGGTTTGACAAGCTGTTTGGGGCCGATAGCGAATTGTTGGAAGACGACAAATGGTCGGGTCGTCAGGATGTGAAACGGGGCGAACAGCTGGCGGCTTTGGGTATCGTTTTTACCGCAATGGACGCCGATGCTGTTATGGTCATTGAGGCCCCGGACGGGCACAAAAGGCGCTCAACCGTTGCGTCGCTGGAAAATTTTTCGGCGAAATACGGGCTGCGGGCACGCAAGGTATTAGTTGGGTTTAACAGCCACACACATCAGGAAATCGCGCTGCTCTATGATCCGGATGTTGTGACCGCGCGCCACGATCCGCATGGCGAGGCGACGGGCAAGAAGGGCGCGCGCGGCGCACCTCGGTTCGATGGGGCGTTCAGGTGGGATCTTGATGTTGATGCGGCGTCCGAAGTGGTCCGGTTTTCCAAGCCGCCGTTAGAGGCGGTTTTGACCGACAAGGCAGGGCAATCGCTGCGTCTGATTGGTGTGCATGTCAAATCCAAAGCCCCGCATGGCGCGCGCAACCAAGCCGAGATCATCCGTGTGTCGATCGAAAACCGCCGTAAACAAATGGCCCAATGTATCTGGCTGCGAAACCGGGTTGAAGACTTGCTGGAGGCGGGCAAGCCGCTGATGGTCTTGGGTGATTTCAATGACGGGCCGGGGCTGGATGAATACGAAAAACTGTTCGGTCGTTCAGGAGTGGAGATTGTGCTGGGCGAAAACGGCGAAAATTGCCTGTTTGATCCGCACGCAAGGATGGCACTGTCCAGCAAAGTTGGCGTTCAGCCAACCACGGCGCGGTTTTATCTGGGCCACCAGAAACGCTATTTGCAGGCGCTGCTGGACTATATCATGGTGTCGGCTGACATACGCGCGCGCGGCCCTGAGTGGCGGATATGGCATCCATTTGAGGATCCGGTGTGTTTCAGGACGCCGGAACTGCGCGAAGCATTGCTGACCGCTTCGGATCATTTCCCGGTCACGATTGATCTGACGCTTTGAGCTTAAAATCCGTCTTGATTTGCCCTATATAAGTAGCATGAAAAATATTTCGGCATTTTGTCTGGCCCTTGTTCTGGCCGGTTCACCCGCAACGGCGCAGGATGATGACGGGGATATGCGTGAAGGCATTGAACTGTTGCAGGACGGCATGCAGTTGCTGTTTCGCGGCCTGATGGAAGAGTTGGGGCCGGCCCTGTTGGAGTTGGAAGGCAAGATTATTGATCTGAGCCTTTATGAGTTGCCCGAAATTCTGCCAAACGGCGACATTATCATTCGTCGCAAAGCGGTGCCGGAAAATCCGCCGGGCAAGGGCGAAACTGATCTTTAACGGCGGCGTTTGATCTGGGTTTGCGCGTCCAGCGTTTGGGCCAGTGATTTGAACCGCGCCTGAGCAACTTCACCAAACAATCCCGCGCCCTGCTTGGTTAGTGACAAGCTGAGAACTTGCTTTTTTGGCTGCCATTTCAGCTTGGCCATCTTATCGGGCGCTTCGACCGAAAACATCGCCCCAAAACGCATAGCTTTGCCGACGACTTCGGCTTGGTTTAGTTGTTTTTTATCCAGTAATTCAAACAGTTCAGCAAATCGTGATCCATCGCGCGTGTTCTTGTAGCGGTGCAGCAGGGCCAGACCCAGCCAGACCCGTTCACTGTGGGCCAGCCCACCCAGATTGGCGCGGGTTGCGTTGTCAAAACACACTTCGGCGCGAAAATCCGGATGGGCGCGCCATGTCACATCGTGCAGCAGGCAGGCGGCCCGGATCATGCGTTTTCGCGCCGGTTTGGCGGCGCCAAACAGTGGCTCGATAAAGGTATAAAGCGCGCGGCCGGTGCCGGGAATTCGTGCGTCTTTATTCTCGGCAAACCGGCATGCCTCGATCAGCGGGTCGCGGCGGCGAAGCTGGTCGGGCATCTGCTCATATAGCATACCTTCGCGGATACCATAGCTGGACACGGCGATTTCTTTGGGTCCAAAGGCGCGCACCAGCTGTTTCAGAACCTCCGATGCAATCGGCACCAGCGACATCCGCGCCTGTGATGTGCCGGTGCGGGCCTGCAGATCGCTTAGGTCATTTTCCCCGATCCATTGCAGCGTGTTTCGCACGGATTTGGGCGTCATCCGGTATTCATGCAGCACGCGCAGTGGGTAGTCGCGCCGTTCCATGTCGAGTCGGGCAATGGCACGCCAACTGCCGCCAACCAGATATAGGCGCTTGTTGTCACGGCCCATTTGTTTAACGAGCGTGGCTATTTCTTCGCCAATCCGCGCGCGAATGGCCTTTTTGCCGCCCTTGATCCCTTGCAATACCAGTGGCCCAAGCGGCGACGTGATGCGTTTGCCGACTTTACCATCGCGCACCTCGGCCAGTTCCAGTGATGAACCGCCAATGTCGCACACCAACCCTTGGGCTTCGGGCCAGCCCAGCAACACGCCTTGGGCGGACAGGCGGGCCTCTTCTGCGCCATCAATAACCCAGATGCGCAGACCTGTCTCGGCCTCGACCTGATCGCAGAAATCCGCGCCATCACTGGCCTGACGCACCGCTGCCGTTGCAACGGCTGTTAACGGCGCCAGCCCCATGCCATCTGCCAACAGCTGAAACCGCTGGATTGCGGCCAGCGCGCGGGTTCGCCCGTCGGGGTTTAGCGTGCCGGTTTCGGTCAGTCCGGCGCCAAGCGCACACAGGATTTTTTCGTTGTAGAAATAGGCCGGGCTTCGCGCCGCACCATCAAACACCACCAGCCGGACCGAGTTTGAGCCAACATCAACAACGCCGACCCGTGCCAGCGCGCGGGACGAGGGGTCGTTAAACAACGGGCGGCCAAAAATGCCCCAATCTTCCGGTGTGTCGTTGCTGGGGTCCATCGCCCGGCGTTCCTTATTTTTTTGCGTGTCCGCCAGCCGTTGGCAAGCGGGTGGTTAATCTTTTGAGTGCGCCAGTTCGGGAACATCTGCCGCACCAGCCGAACCGCGCCCGGACAGGGATGGATATTCCATGAAAAAGCGGTGGCAGTTGAACGGGTGATCGGGGTCGGCGGGGGTGGCGCGCTTGAACGCCCCGTCCGGACCGAGCACCCAGCTTTGGGCCTCATCTGCAAGGTTGGCGGCCATGATCTGGCTGACAATCTGGGCCTTTACGGTAGGGTTTTTGATTTGCACCAGCGTTTCAATGCGCCGGTGCAGGTTGCGGCCCATCCAGTCTGCCGAAGAGATAAAAACAGCGGCCTTTTTGGCCGGTAACCCGTGGCCGTTGCCAAAGCAGACGATGCGCGAATGTTCCAGAAAGCGGCCGACGATGGATTTGACGCGGATGTTGTCGGACAGGCCCTTTATGCCGGGGCGCAGGCCGCAGATGCCGCGGATCACCAGATTGATTTTCACGCCTTTTTGGCTGGCGGCGTATAGCGCTTCGATCACTTGCGAATCGATCAGCGCGTTCATCTTGGCCCAGATTTCGGCAGGCTTTCCGGCTTGGGCAAAATCCGCTTCTCTTGCGATGCGTTCCAGAAGGGTTGATTTCAGGTTCAGCGGCGAAATTGCTAGATTTTCCAACTGATCGGGCTGGGCGTAGCCGGACAGATAATTGAACACTTTGGTGGCGTCGCGCCCAAGGGCAGCGTCACAGGTGAACAGGCTGAGGTCAGTGTAGATGCGTGCGGTGATCGGGTGATAATTTCCGGTGCCATAATGGGTATAGGTCACCAGCTTGCCGCCTTCGCGGCGCACAACGGTGCTGATCTTGGCGTGGGTCTTGTAGTTGATGAAACCATAAACAACATGCGCCCCGGCGCGTTCTAGG
>JAHRVD010000145.1 GCA_019090845.1 Marinosulfonomonas sp. | reverse complement strand
GACGCGTAGTCGCGCTGGGTCACCGCAACATTTGCAAAATCTTCCCGTGTCGTTCCAAAAAGATGCATGTGTCGGGTGGCGCCAAAGGCATAGCTTGCCATTTCGCCAAAATATCCAAATTCAAAACGGAATTGTCCGGCCAGCATGCTTTCCGGCACAAGCTGAACGGCCTGTTTCTTGCCCGCTCGCTGAATTTTCGCGCGGTAGTCGGCGGAATAGCCACAAAGGACAACATCGCAAAGGCCCGCATCAATCGCCATGCAGGCAGTGATAATACTGACCACCTGACTTGCGCCGCCATTGTCAACGCTGGTCGAGAAATTTGCATCAAGGCCAAGCATCGCACCAATGCGCTGGTGGTGGACGCGTTCCTCTTCGGTGCCGTGGGTCACAAGGCCATTGATCTCGGCCTTGTCAACGCCGGCATCCTTGATCGCCTTAATCGCCGCCTCGGCGAACATCGCGTCCCCGGTCGAACTTAGCGGCATTACGCCGCCTTCTGTGTTGCCGACGCCGATGATGGCGAACCGCCCTCTTGATCTGGATAGTGTTGTAGACATTGTAATTCTCCAGCCAAGATATTTGGGCGGTTCGCAGTTTTTAGACCGCAGTCTTTACTTAGATGCGTCCGCAACGACGCTCATGTCGATCAAAGCTGCTAGGCCTTCAGCGCCCAGATCCTTCGAAATGAAATCATGCTCCAGAGCGGTAGCCACTGATTTGTCCATTCCGCCCAAGTTTGACAGGTCCAAAGCTGCAGGTGGAATTTCGTTTTCGATCGCTGGCATATTTGCCATGTCGATTTTCAGACCAGCCGCAAGATTTGCTTTGGCTGCTTCCGGGTTCGCATATGCCCAATCAATGGTTGTCTGAACAATGTTCATGATTTTGACCGCAAGATCGCGACGCTCATCAAGGAACTTTTGATTGGCAACATAGGCCCGTGTCGTCACACCATTAAATCCTTTGGCGTCGGACCCGGCGATCGCATATTTGATCTCGCCCTTAAGCACTTTGTCATGCAGGAAAGGAAGCGCGGTAAACCCGGCATCAACCTGACCCGAAAGAATTGCCGTCATCGTGTCGGAAAATCCACCGGTTGACACCAGTTCCAACGGCTCAAGACCATCGTCGATCAGCGTTTGGCGCAGGCTAAGCCCCACCATGTTGGTCGATGAACCCGGGCTGGAATATGCAAGAGTTTTGCCAGCCATATCCTTCAGGCTGTTGATCGGGCTGTCGCCTTTAACATACCATCTGAGGTCGTAAGGTGTGTTCATTTCGTTGCCGATGATCTTGATCGGTGCGCCAGCTTCGTTTGCAGCAAGGATGCTCAGAATGCCAACACCAGCAGCTAGATCAGCCTCAGAAGCAAGCAGCACACGCAGGATGTCACCACCGCCACGTGCAGACAGCAGTTCCAGCTCAATACCGGCATCAGCAAAAAGACCATTCTTGAGGCCAAGCGCAATCATGTTGGTATCCCAGAAAGGGGCACCACCACCGATTACGATTTTCACCTTATCAACCGCAAAGGCCGATCCGGCCATCGCGAGTGTAATCCCAGTGGCCGCAGCCAGGATTGTTGACGTCATTTTTTTGAACATTTTAGTTCCTCCCATTTTGTTTATCTTCATTCCGGATTGTGCCCGGAATTGTTTGGTGCCGTGATGCAAATAGTCGCATCAAGGGTTCGTTTTACACCCAACGTATTCTGCAATTTTCTGGCTTTGCAGAACTTCGGGTGGTTAGTTTCTAGCGATCACCGCCATCCATGAAGCCACCCACTACTGGTCCACCCTGCTTGAGGTTGATATCGAGCCAGCCAATCGTTCTGTCGATGGATGTGGTCGCCGCAAACGGGCGGCTATAGTCCGGTGACGCACTCACAAAACCGTGCCCAGCTTTTTTGTATGTACAAAACTGGTGCGGGACCCCCGCGAAATTCAGCGCCTCTTCCATTTTTGCCATGTCTTCAGGACTTGGGTTCTTGTCCTCAACCCCGAAATGACCCATCACCGGAACCTTGATATCCCCGGTCAGATCAATTGGTGTCGGGCCCGACTTGCCAAACGGCTCGAATACTTCATGGGGATAATAGCAAACTGCTGCCCCGATATCCAAAGCGCCAGCACTCATCCAAGCCAGCGCACCGCCCATGCAGAACCCCAGCACGGCGATCTTTTCGGCCGGAATATCGCATTCCTTCATCAAATAGTCGCGCGCGGCTTCGATATCAGCCTTCGCATCTTCCCAGCTAAGGTTGGCAATGCGCGCGTATACATCCTGATCGGCGTCGTCGGAACGATGATACATATCCGGTGCAACAACTGAATATTTCACCAACGACATGCGCTTGGCCATGCGTAAAACGCCCGGCTCCAGCCCGAAACCACCGTGGATCATGATAATTCCACCGCGCACTTTGTCTTTCGCAACGGGGAATATTTTTGCATTCATTTTGCTGCCACCGACCGTCAGGTCAATTTGCTCTGCTTCAGCCATCTTTCGCTCCCTAAATTTGTCCTGACGCAGCTTGCGTCCCGCCGGTCCTCCCAGTTCAATGGTTGGAACCGGCGCTTAAAAATTGAAGACTACACGCGAATCTACTATTTTCCCGCGTTTTTCTTCAGACGTGGCATGACCTCGTCGCAGAACAGCTTCATCGAACGGTTTGAAGCATCGAAGTCCAACTCACCAAACTGGAAATAGCCCGAGAATATATCAACGCCGCCATCAAACAGCCGCTCAAGCTGCTCGACACATTGGTCCACTGTCCCAAAGATGATCCGGTTGTCATCGATCAGCGCCTGAAAGTTGCTGTCCAACAATTTCTGGTTCACTCGCTTGTGGGTCTCATAACTTGCCTCTTCGTTCTGAGTTGGGCGATCAGAAAGCACCTTCACAAAGTGATCGAGCCAACCTTCAAGTTGCGGTCTGCCCCATTTGTTGGCCTCTTCGATGGTTTCGGCAACAAATATCTGGTGCATAGACTGAACCAGACCCGGCTTTCCATCCGGATCGTATTCTTCCCAACCAGCACGATAGCTCGCGATGCTTTCTGCACGCTCTTCGAGGCTGCGGAACGCGGTGCAACAATGCAGGCCAAGACGACCGGCCTTGTAGCTTGAAGTTTCGCTAACCGCAGTCAGCCACATTGGCGGATGTGGTTTTTGAACTGCATCCGGAACAATTTTGATGTTCACACCGCTGCCCCAGGGCGAGTCATAGCTGTCGACTTCGTCGTTGACCAAAAGCTCTTTGACCACATCGAAAATCTGCTCAAACCGCTCTGACGTTTCATCGCGCGGGACGCCCCAGCCATCTTGCTCGTGGCGAATAGCACCCCGACCATAGGCAACCTCAAGGCGCCCGTTGGTCAGCAGGTCAAGTTCACGGATTTCCGATGCGACCCGAACCGGGTGGTGGTAAGGAAGAACCGTCGTCATCACCCCAAGCCGGATCTTACTGGTGCGTTGTGACAACGCACCCAAAACCACATTTGGGGACGGCGTAAGATTGTAACCCGGATCGAAGTGATGCTCGGTTATGTAATAGGCGCTCATACCGCCATCTTCCGCAATCTTCACCTGATCAAACAGATGCTGATAAACATCGGCGTGCGAATATCCTGTAACCGCTTGGGTTAAATCGAAAGCAGTGAAATCCATTTAGGGGTCCTCCATTGCGCATATTTTACATCATTTTGCGCGTTTTGTAAAAATTTTGAGCGTATGCAGATCAGTTCTGCGCCGCGCAGGTTGTTTCGTTGCACGACCCGATGACTACCAGATCTCCGTTGGGTTCAACCTTTTCAAGGTTAATTGGATAGACGACGCTTCGGCCGGTAATTGTCGCTTCGCCAACCAAAGTCTGTACCTTCCCAAGCGCCATCCATGCGGCCTCGATGTCCTCGACATCCAGATCATTCGTCGCCGGAACATTGGCCAAAGCAGCGACCAGAACCTCGGTTCCGGCATATGGGATAAGCGCAGATTCAGCCGGCAGTGGCGTATTCCAACGCTCTTCATAGCGCTTGATGAACGTTTCGCGTGCTTCGGTCGATCCGGTGATCGTGCTAAGGATCATGCCCTCTCCCTCGGCCGCCACAGGGGTAATCCTGCCCGCCACAAGTGCAGCCGACCCAGACAGTAACATTCCGTCATATCCAGCGTCGCGCAGCGTCTCGATCGCAAGGCTATAACCGCCCCGGTGGATGATGAAGACAACATCAGGATCTGCAATCGAAACACGAACCGACTCGTTGCGGAAATCTGTAGGGTTGGCCGGAATAGCCAACCTTAGCGCAACTTCCCCACCACCGGCGGTGTAGGATTTTTCAAAACTCTCTGCTGTCAGGCTGCCATATTCATCATCGACATAGATGACGGCAGCGGTTTTTGCGCCAAGCACTGTCGCCGCAAAATTTCCAAGCGGTTTCGCTTCGATATCTGCCAGCATCATGCCAACCAGAAAATTATCCAGGTCGTCAAGGTTTGGCCCCTGCATATAGGAACCAAAGATCAATGCGTTCGAGCGCAACGCCAATTGCGCCTGCGCAATAACGATCGGTGTGATCAGACTTGATATGATTTGTGCGCCGCGTCCCAGCTGCAACTGCATCGTCGGGATTCCGCGATCAACCTTCTGTAGTGTATCTTCAACGTTGAATTCGCCGTTTGCTGGAATTCTCCAGCCAGCCGCAGCAAGCTTATCTGCGTTGTCTTCTAACGCCATCATCGAGGCGCGAACCAACCCAAGGTATACATCGCTTATAGGCCCGGATACCGGAAGCGTTCCGGCAATCGGAAGATCAATAAGATTATCCTGCGCAACAGCAATTTGACCTGTTGTCATCGCGGTCAATGCAACTGCGCCAGCAGCCATCAAATTTTGAAATTTTAGCATGATATCCTCCCAGAAACCAAAAAAACGCGGCCACCCGCATCAGACGCTTTCAGTTGGGCATAACTTGCCAGTCATTGCATCAAACGGATTCCGTCCGTCCACTTGGTGGACACGAACCCATTCCCGGTTGAGTGGCTAGCACACATGTGAGAGCCTAAAATCAATAAATAGGTGAGGGAAATAACGGTGGCAGACACGTCCCTGAACGCCGCGCCACCTGAAAATGCAGAGCTGCAAATTTCAGGTTTGACGGCCGGTTATACATCCGTTGATGTCATGCGCGATGCGTCTCTGGCAGTAAATCCTGGCGAAGTCATTCTTCTGACAGGGCATAACGGGGCGGGTAAAAGCTGCCTTGTTGAAACTGTTTTTGGCCTCATATCGCCGACATCAGGAACCGTTACCTGGTGCGGCGAAGATGTTACCGGCCTTTCCCCGCGCGCCTTGTTGCAGCGTGGATTGGTGCTGGTGCCACAAGGCGGCGGCGTCGTTAAAAACCTGACGGTGTGGGAAAACCTTCAACTCATTGCCCCCGGTTTGACGCCAGATCGTTCGGTTTCTGCAAACTCACAAGCCAACCAAGCCGCCTATAGCGTGCTGGACCGGGTGCCTATCCTCGCCGAGCGGCGCAACCAGATAGCAGGCTCGCTAAGTGGTGGGCAAATGCGTCTGTTGGCCATAGCCCGAGCGCTTATTGCACAACCTAAACTGTTGATTATTGATGAACCTTTTTTGGGATTATCAGGCACATCCGGGGATCTGATCCTGGATCTATTTGATGAGATGCTCAAGCTGGGTGATCGTTTTAGCGTTATCGTCGTCGAACAGCAATTGTTCCGACTGACCGGACGCATTGACCGATATTATGTAATGAATCAGGGACAGATCGTTCGAAATGGTGACGCCGAAGAACTTTGGTCACTTGAAACAGAGGAGCTTTGGGCCCTCAGTTAAACGCAACCTAGTCTGAAAACATAAAATTCGCATGAATTAAAGCTGGATACTAATGTCTTATCAACTTTTTCTCCAAGTTCTCGCCAACGGTGTTTTCACTGGTATTCTGTTCGGGGGCATTGCGGTTGCACTGGCTATTTGCAACCTCGCAGATCGCTCGTTGCATGTCGCAATCGGTTCCGTGATCGCGTTAATTTCGTTTTTCTGGCTTGCTATCGTTCGCTCTGAGCTGCCGGTTGTTTTTGGTTTTATCCTGTTGGCAGGCATCGCACTGGCTGCAAACCTTGCCTGTCTTGCCGTTTACCGCTGGCTTAGTCGGCGGGGCGTAAATGCAGAAGGCATCGTTGTTGCATCTTTCGGATTGCTTATCGCCGGAAATTCGGCCCTTGAACTGATCTATGGCACCGAACTGGAAAGCATGCGTGCGCCGTGGTTGCAGGGCAAAATCAAAATTGGCGGTATCCGGTTCTTTTACGGTGATTTGATAATGAGCGGCGTAGTGTTGTCGATGATGGCAGTGCTGTGGGCTACTTTACGATTTGGCGGCTTCTCGCTTCAACTGCGGTCGGTCTTTCACGATGCCAGAGAGGCCGCGATCGCAGGCGTCAACATACCGCGGATCCAGGTGCTGGCTTATGCGTTTAGTGGCGTGCTTGTCATCATCATCGCCCTTTCCATAGGCAGCCGATCTTCGGTCCACCCGCATATGGGGTTCTTTCCCCTGCTCATCGGCATTGCGGCCCTTGTGACGGGCGGGCTGGGCAGCGTGCGAAGTGCTTTCCTGTCAGGGGTCGCGATGGGGATCATCTGGGATTTTGTTGGCATTTACTTTGGCACTGTTTGGCAATTTGCCTCGGTCTTCGGTATTCTGGCAGTTGTGCTTTTGACCGCGCCCGAGGGGATTTTTTCGCTCAGGATCAGATGGCCGCGGAAAGCCGCAAAACACAACGTGTAACAAATTGCCAGGCGACCAGAACAGGCGAGACGCCAATGCGCGTCGATTTAAGGACAGGGCAGAAAAATGATAACATACGTTGTAACGGTCTTCAGCCTGATGCTGATCACGGCGTTGTTGTGTATCAGTTTCGATATACTTGCAGGGGATCTTAAACTTATGTCGCTGGCGACACCGGCAATCGCTGGTGTTGGCGCCTATGCAGCGGCAATTTGCGACGTCACTTATGGGTTGCCATTGTCCCTAGGCCTGCTGGCGGCGATCGGGGCCTCTTGCACAATTGGTTTCGTGCTGGCGGCAATCAGTGTGCGCGTGTCGGATGTCTATTTTCTGCTTGTCTCAATGGCGATGGGGTTAATTCTTGTTACCATTTTTGATCAGGCACGCTCAATCACCAACGGACCAAGCGGCATCGCAGGCGTTGCACCGTTTGAGGTTTTTGGCCTGACAGTCCCCCAAAGCGGGCTGTTGATTGGCATCTCGCTTTTGGTTGTGGTGGGGCTGGTTGTCACCGCAATCCGGCGATCTTATATCGGCCGGCGCTGGCGGGCTTTGGGCGATGACAAGCTGGCCGCGACCAACGTCGGCATTGACCCCAAACGCGAGTTGGTCAAATGCGTTGTGCTGTCCTCTGGCGTTGCCGGAACGGCCGGGTTTCTTCATGCCCATGTTGTGGGCATTGTTGATCCCTCTCCGTTTGGGTTGCAGGCGGCCATTTTGATTCTGGCCCTCGCCATTGTTGGCGGTAGCGGCCGGGTTTGGGGCAGTATAGCCGGGGCCAGTGTAGGTATCTTTATTCCTGAAGTGCTGCGGTTCGTGCCGCTGGAAAACCTTGCTGCACACCAATCAGTCATCCGAGAAGTCATTTTCGGTGTGCTGCTGGTATTCTTCCTTGGGTTTAGACCCAACGGTTTGCTTGGACGTAAAACAGTCACACAAATGAGTGTCAGCTAATGAAGCCAATTTTAGAAATTTCTGACGTATCGGTCTGGTTTGGCGGGTTAGCGGCGCTGCAAAATGTGTCGCTGCATGTCGAGCCGGGTGAATGCCTTGGCATCATCGGCTCCAACGGGGCGGGAAAATCAACACTGGTCGATGTTATCTGTGGTGCACGGGTTCCCCAGAGCGGCACTATATCAATGGACGGATCGACGCTGCCTGTCGAGGGGCCGCGCGCGCGTGCACTGCGTGGCCTGTCGCGGACATTTCAGGGATTGCGCCTGTTTTACGATCTGACTGCGCGCGAGAACATTCTGGTGCGCGCCGAGGCACTGGGCGTAGAGCGGCCAAAAGAAAAGACCGCGGCAATTTTGCTCGAACTAGAGCTGACGGAGGATGCAGATATTTCGGCGGCCGCATTGCCGCTGGCACGACAAAAATCCATTGCGGTTGGGCAGGCGATGGTTACGGACCCTACAGTCACAATTTTGGATGAACCGCTGGCCGGGCTTGACGGCCACGGCGTGCAAACCGTGCAAGACCTGATCCGGTCGCGACTAAAAAACAGCAATCACAGCATCGTTTTGATTGACCACAATGTGACAGCCGTCGCGGCTGTCGCCAGCCGGATTGTGTTTATGCACAACGGTCAAGCCTTGCTGGCTGGCCCCACCAGCGAAGTTCTGAGTTCTTCAGAAGTGTCTGAGCTTTATTTTGGCAAGACCCACAGCTGACACTATCCGGGCAGCGGGGCCAAATATCTGGCCGGGAAGCAAAAAAACCGCCGACGCATACCTAATGCACCGGCGGTTTTAGCTGTCAATAATCTTAGCGGTTCAGCAGGAAATCTATGTGAATTCTGTTGAATTCCGCGGCGTCCTCGAACTGCGGCCAATGTCCGCAACCATCCATCACCACAAAGCCCGCACCGGGGATTAAATCTGCAATACGTTGGCCTTCGGCTGTGGTCGCAGTTGGATCATGCGACGTCCAAAGAACAAGTGTTGGGGCATCAATCTCGCCAGTTTGTTCTTCTGAAAACATGTTGCGGCGCCGGATATCGGGCACTTGAAGACACAGAATTTTTTGCATGATATCGACCATTCCGGGCTGCGAATAAATCGTGCGGCGCACGTTCACAAGGTCGTCGTTTACGTGCGATTTATCATGCATCAGAAATTCCAACCGGGTCTTGATGCGTTCATAGTTCGGATCCCGGACGGCCTCCATTGACAAGCGGGTGATCCGTTCCATTACGGCCGGGTTGAATGTCCAGCCACCGGCCGTATTAAGCACCATACGATCAATCATATCCGGGTAGGTGTGGGCATAATGCGCCGCCACCCAGCCACCAAGCGATTCTCCGGACACATGCGCCTTGTCGCGCCCAAGCGCCTTTACAATCGCCGCCACATGGGCCGAGTAATCCTTGATCTCATAGTCGATGTCGGGCTTATCGCTCCAACCGTGACCAACCAGATCAATCGAAAACGTCCAAAAATGTTCGGCGTGGGCGGCCATGTTGCGCGTGTAAGCTTCGGCATGCCCACCGGTGCCATGAATAAGGATAAGCAGCGGTTTTTCGCTGGAACCGGCCGACAGGTAACGGGTGCGAATTCCGCCAGCGTCCAGATAACCTTGCGTGAATTCAACCCCTGTCAGGTCCGTCCACATTGAAG
>JAHRVD010000144.1 GCA_019090845.1 Marinosulfonomonas sp. | reverse complement strand
TTTTTCTCGGACGGCTTTTCGAAATGCTGCTTGAGCTTCATTTCGCGAAAGACACCCTCACGCTGTAGCTTTTTCTTCAGAGCACGAAGCGCCTGATCGACATTGTTGTCGCGAACACTGACCTGCATGTGGTTTTCACCACCTCTCTAAGTTAAAGTTGCATAATTACAGGAACCGGTCCTATAGCAGCGCGACCTGTTCTTGTCTACTGTTTGCGCCGAATCCAAAGGATGCCGTTAACATGCCGGATACGCTCGCTGAAAAGCTGCTTGATGCAGCTCTATCACATGTTCCGTTTGATGGTTGGAGTGATCTAACTTTTGCTGCCGCCGCCGATGATGTTGGGGTGAGTTTGGCCGAGGCGCGGACGGTGTTTGCACGTGGTGGGCTGGATATGGCGGCGGCCTATCACAGGCGCGCCGATCAAATGATGGTTGCGCGGATGGATGCTGCGGATCTGGCGTCGATGAAATACAGTGAAAAAGTTGCGGCCGGCGTGCGGTTTCGTCTGGAAGTGGTTGAGGATAAAGAGGTTCTTCGCCGCGGCGTGACGCTGTTTTCACTGCCAAAAAACGCAACCGAAGGCGCGCAACTGGTGTGGGGCACGGCGGATTGTATCTGGCAAGAGCTGGGTGACACCTCGGGTGATTTCAACTGGTATTCCAAGCGCGCTATCCTGTCGGGCGTTTACGGATCGACGGTTTTGTTCTGGCTGGGTGACACTTCGGACGGGCACGCCGCCACATGGGCGTTTCTGGATCGCCGGATCGGTGATGTGATGCGATTTGAAAAGCTCAAGTCACAGATCAGGGCGACGCCAGCATTCAAACCCTTGTTAAGTATACCAGACGCACTTTTGGGCCGGATCGCGGCGCCGTCTGGGAAAAAAAGCAGAAACCTACCCGGACATTGGACAGAGCGGAGCCAACAGTAATGAACATACCCAATAAAATGCGCGTCATTGAAATCAGCCAGCCCGGTGGGCCAGACGTATTGCATCTGGCAGAACGCGACGTTCCCGAACCCGGCCCTGGGCAGATATTGATCTGCGTCGCTTATGCCGGGGTGAACCGCCCCGATGTTCTGCAGCGCGCTGGCAGCTATGCGCCGCCAAAAACAGCCAGTGACCTTCCCGGTCTAGAGGCTGCGGGCGAGGTTGCAGCGGTCGGCTCCGGTGTCACTGACTGGGCTGTGGGCGATGCAGTTTGCGCGCTTTTGCCGGGCGGTGGATACGCCGAATATGTCGTGACGCCTGCCGCGCATGCTTTGCCGGTGCCTGCTGGGATGGATTTGAAATCTGCGGCTTGCCTGCCGGAAACCTATTTCACCGTCTGGTCCAATGTTTTTATGCGCGGCGGCCTGCAAGCGGGGCAGCGGTTTTTGGTGCATGGTGGGTCTTCCGGAATTGGCACGACAGCAATTCAGCTGGCCAACATTTTCGGCGCGCGGGTGTTTGCGACTGCCGGGTCCGATAAGAAATGCAAGGTTTGCAGCCAGCTTGGTGCCGAGCGGGCGATCAATTATCGGGACGAAGATTTTGTTGAAATCCTGCAGGCAGAAGGCGGTGCTGACCTGATACTTGATATGGTGGGGGGCGATTATATTCCCCGCAATGTCAAATCTTTGGCGGATGATGGCACGCTTGTTCAAATTGCGTTTTTGCAGGGTCCGAAGGTCACTTTGAATTTTGTTCAGGTGATGACGCGCCGCCTGACGATCACCGGCTCAACCCTGCGCCCGCAATCGGATTTGACCAAAGCGGGCATTGCGGCAGAGTTGCGCGATAAAGTCTGGCCATTGCTGGACGCAGGGCGTTTGGCCCCGGTGATGGATTCCGAGTTTGATCTGAGCGACGCTGCTGCCGCGCACACGCATATGGAAGCAGGCGATCATATTGGCAAGATCGTCCTGAAGGTCGGATAAAGACCCAAACCGATCAGCGGATGTCGTCCAGCAACGCGTCTTTCATGCTGCAATCACGCCGGGCATCAGCGCTGCAGTCGCGTGAGGTTAGATCCTTTGTCAGGCACAACCGGGCTTCCTGAATACGACCCGCTTTGCAGGTTATTGTCAGCATGTCTTTGGACCAGCCAGGGTTTGCCTGCAAAAATGCCTCTTCTACCACCGAGGCCGGCAGTTTTACCGGGCGCGGAAGTTTACGGAAAACCTCGGGGCGGGAAACAGAATTGTAAGCTGCTCGGGCAAGGTTGAAAAACTCGACCGCTGATAAGCCCGAGCAGGTTCCATGCTTTTTCCACTGGTACCAAGCCGCACCTGAAGACCCCATAATGTCGGCCATCGCGCTGGTTTGCGTCCGGCTTGGCGCGCCGTGTGGCGTGCGGCAATAGCTGGGCCAGCCATTTTCAAATTCTGGCCACAGACCGTGTAAAACCCAACCCAACTTGCGGTTTTCATTGCATTGCGGTGACCCGCGCGCATCCCCTTCCAATGCGCACCAGTTTGGCGACCAACTGAGCGCCAAAATATAATAGTCAAAATCACCCGCCCGTTCCCCGTCGGCAAATGCCAGCCGTGTCATGAGCATGAGTGCAAGAATAACGCGCATTTTCTCTTTTCCTTGGCGCGAAGGCGCACTATATGGATGCCAACTTCCCCGAAATTGTCTAAAGGGTCCAGCCGGACCAGCCGATTTCCCGGCACGGGGCTAACTTGTTTCAAGGAGATGTATCATGGGTAAACCGATCATGGCGAAAGCAACCGCCGTATGGCTGGTGGATAACACGACACTGACATTCAAGCAGGTTGCCGACTTTTGCGATCTGCACGAACTTGAAGTGCAGGGGATTGCGGATGGTGATGTGGCAACCGGTGTCAAAGGTTTTGATCCGATCTCCAACAACCAGCTGACGCAAGAGGAAATTCAGGCCGGCGAAAAAGATCCGCTGCACAAACTTCAGTTGAAATTTTATGCCGCTGCCCAAGGCGAGCAAAAACGCCGCGGTCCACGGTATACACCACTGTCCAAACGTCAGGATCGGCCCGCGTCAATTCTGTGGCTGGTCAAGTTTCACCCGGAACTGACAGATGCGCAGATCAGCAAACTGGTCGGCACAACCAAGCCAACCATTCAGGCCCTGCGCGAACGCACCCACTGGAACATCAATAATATTCATCCGATCGACCCCGTGGCACTTGGCCTTTGTAAACAGTCTGAACTTGACACCATTGTGCAAAAAGCCGCCGCAAAGAAAGCCGCTGCAGGCGAAGTTATGTCCGATGATGAACGGCGCAAGCTGGTTTCGACGGAACAATCGCTGGGAATGGATACAGAGCCAAAAATCCCAACTGCAATTTCGGGTCTTGAGACATTTACTTTGTCCACTGATGACGTGGAGATCGAGAAAGAAACCCCAATTGATGCGGACAGCTTGTTCAACCTGCCCAAAGATGCCCCTGAGGATGACGAAGACAAGTAGCATTTGAATAGTGCTTAAAATTTACAGGCCCCGGCGTTATGTCCGGGGCCTTTCTTTTTTGGTAGCAGGCATTAGGCGGTGCCGGATTTATTTCGTTCCCGCAGGAAAACATAAAGCCCGGACCCCGCAATAAGCAGCACACCGAACATGACACGCAGCCCCGGCAGTTCACCAAATACCGCCCAGCCCCAAAAGATCGACATCGGCAAGGCGACATATTCAAACGGTGCGATTGTCGCCGCATCGGCAGAGCGGTAGGCCTGCGAAATTGCATAACCGACCAAGGCTGACAAAAGGCCGAGTAGTCCAAATAGCGGCCAGTCACTGGCACTTGGCCAGGTCCATGCACGCAACAGAAATATCAGTATTTCGCTATCCTGCCCCTCGCCATATCGCCCATCACCGGTGACAAACCAGAATCCGCCGCTAACGGCGATGAAAGTAAGCTGCATATAAACGGCAAGAGCGGACGCTTTGCTGGCGACACCAAGCTTTCGGGTAAGAATTTGAACAGCCGCATAGCCGAATGCCGCCGCTACAGGAAGCAATAAAATCAGGGTGCCGGGCGATCCGATTGAATGCGCCGAACCGGGTCGCAGCATAACCAAAACGCCTGCAAAACCCACCGCTACCGCGATAAACCTGCGTGAGCCGACCTTTTCACCAAGAAAAAATATCGACATCAAAGTAATGAAAAGCGGCGCTACAAAAAAGATTGCGGTCGCGTCGGCAAGCGGGACAACAGCCAGAGCAGAGAAAAACGTCAGGTTTGCCATGACCATTAGCAGCCCGCGCAGAGTCTGAAGGCCAATCCGGTTCGTTCGCAGAATTGCGAAACCACCTTCGAACTGAACGATTATCAGGCTGATCGAAAGTCCGAAAACAGACCGCACAAAGACCATTTCGTGAAGCGGATAGTCGCCCGATAAATGTTTGATCAGCATATCGTTTGCAGAAATACAAAACATCCCGATAATTACGAAAACGATGCCTTTTCGGGCATTGTTTTGTGGAATTCCCGGATCGAGTGGCATTGGGCCCGCCTGACAAATATAGGGTGATGGCCCAGCGCTAAATTGCCGGAACCTGCTGGCAACCCTATGGCGGCTTTACGCTGTTAACAAGAACCCTGTGGGCCAGATCGACAAAATCAAAATGCCTTCCGGGCCTTCATTGCGGCTGTAATTGTCCCGTCATCCAGATAGTCCAATTCACCACCAATCGGCACACCCTGCGCCAAAGACGTAACTGAAACTCGGCCTTCCAGGCTGTCGGCGATATAATGGGCAGTTGTCTGGCCGTCGACGGTGGCATTCAGCGCCATAATCACCTCAGTGATATTTTCGCTGGCCACCCGGTCGAGCAGTTTGGGGATGCGCAATTCGTCTGGTCCGATGGCATCCAGCGCCGACAGGGTTCCACCCAGCACATGATAGCGGCCCTTGAACACCGCCGCGCGCTCCATCGCCCAAAGGTCGGCGACGTCCTCGACGACGCATAGTTCGCCGGTGCGGCGTTTTTCGGATGCACAAATATCGCAAATGTCCGTGGTGCCGATATTTCCGCAGTTCAGACATTCGCGCGCAGTTGCCGCAACACTGTGCAGCGCGTCGGCCAGTGGTGTCATGAGCATCCCGCGTTTCTTAATCATATGCAGCACCGCCCGGCGCGCAGAGCGCGGGCCGAGACCGGGCAGCCTGGCCATCATCTCAATGAGGGCATCAATATCTCGCGCGGCGTTGGACAAGGCTTAGAACGGCAGTTTCATATCGGCTGGCAGCCCCATGCCTTCGGTCAACCGGCCCATCTCCTGCTGGCTGCG
>JAHRVD010000143.1 GCA_019090845.1 Marinosulfonomonas sp. | reverse complement strand
TGCCGTCCAGATACTGGCCGCCACTGTCAACCAGCAGCAGTTCACCAAGCGAGATTGCACGATTGCTGGCGTTATCTACCCGGTAATGCACAATCGCCCCGTTCGGGCCGGACCCGCAAATCGTCTCAAAACTGATTTCCTGCAAAGCATTGGTGGCCTGCCGGAACCCTTCAAGTTTGCGCACGACGTCAATCTCGCTTTGCTCGCCCTTGGGGGCCGCCTCGTCGAGCCACGCCAGAAACTCTGCCATCGCGGCGCCGTCGCGCAGATGTGCTTCCTGCATCCCGGCAATTTCAACCGGGTTCTTGCAGGCCTTGGGCAACAGGCAGGGATCATCGCCATTGGAAATTTCCACCCCGGCCTGTGTCAATATATCACCGATCGCCAAAGGTGCCGTGGCGCGATCCAAACGCACCGGACCGGTGAGGGCGGCAAGGCTGGCCGCGAAACCATCAAATCCGGAAATGGTAATATCGGGGCCAAGATGATCGGCAATTCGGTCGGCTTTGCCGGGCCCCGTGAACAGGATCAGCGAGGCGTCATCACGCACGATAGCATAGGCCTGAGCTATCGGATTTCGAGCGATGTCCGAGCCGCGAATATTCAGCAGCCAGCAGATTGAATCCGGCAGGCTCAGAACGGCGGCGCGCTGCCCGGCTGAGCGCAGAAGTTCGGCCAGATCGGTGCGTTTTTCAAAATGGGATATTCCGGCAAATTCAATCGGATGGGCGATGATCTTGGCGCTTGGACGGGCAGGGCGGTCGGCCCAGATACGGTCGATCAGATTATCGCAGGCAAGCAGCGTTACACCGCTGCCCGCCAACCCGTCGCGGATCGTGTCAATTTCCCTGGCCGTATGCAGCCAGGCATCAAAGCCGATTACCCCACCCTTGGGCAGATGATCCTTCAGCCAGTCGCTTAGCGATACTTCGGGCCAGTCAACCGGGGTGAAATCCCCCGGACTGATTTGGTTGCGAACCTGCAAACGGTAACGACCGTCAACGAACACCCCGGCAATACCCATAAGTGCCGCGCAAAACCCTGCCGAACCGGTGAACCCTGTCAGCCATGACAGACGCGCATCACAAGGGGCGACATATTCACCCTGATGGGCGTCCGCGCGGGGCACCAGAAAACCAGCTAACCCTTCGCGGTTTATTTCTGCACGCAGGGCGGCCAGCCGTGGCGGACCTTGCTCTGGTTGGGCTGAAACGTCGAATGTCTGGAACATGGCGTCGTCTTTCATTTTTGTTCCCGATACGCTCGCGGATGGCCCCTAAAAGTGCAAGGTGTGAAATTGCTTGCAATTTGCTATCCTGAAGAATGTGACCCGGGAAGGGGCCTCGATGACAAAAAAACAGGATCAGGATTTCGCTTCATTAGAACGCGATGGTTGGGCCGATGCGGACACCGCGCAACACTATGCCAGCGTTTTTGCCAAGGCGGCCGAGCAATGCGTGCCGGAATTGCTAAAACAAGCACGCATCGCGCCCGGTGCACAGGTGTTGGATGCTTGCTGCGGCCATGGGATTGTGGCCGAAGGTTTGGTTGCGGCGGGCGCGCGCGTCACGGCGCTCGATTTTTCTAAGGCCATGCTGGATCTTGCCGGTGCCCGGGCACCGAAAGCCACGCTTGTCCATGGTGACGCGATGGCATTGCCGTTTGAAACCGGACAGTTTTCAGCCGTCACAAATGGTTTTGGTTTCCCTCATATCCCTGAGCCGCCAAAGGCGCTGGCCGAGGCTCGCCGGGTTCTGCGCACGGGTGGGCGGTTAAGTTATTCGGTATGGCAGGGGGAAGGGGCGCAAAGTACGATGGCTTATGTGTTTGGTGCCATTGGTGAACATGGCGATCCGTCGGTTCAACTGCCGCCCGGGCCGGGTCCACATGATTATTGCATCCCCGACATTGCCCTGCCAGCACTGGCGGCGGCCGGGTTTGGCGATGTGGAAATGCATATTGTTGCCAGCGAATGGCAAATTGCAGCCCCCGATGTTCCGGTGGATATATTCAGGGATGGAACTGTGCGAGGTGCCGCAATGTTATGCGCGCAACCGGCAAAAAATATGGTGGCGATCCGGCGGGCTGTAATTGATAAGGTTCTGGGAGCACACGGAAATTCCGGCCCATGGATCGTCCCTATCCCAGCTGTAATCGTCTCAGCCACCGCAATCTAAGGCATCCGCAGGGCAAGTTCGAACAGCAGCCTAGACAGCTTTCTTAATTCCGATCATCCGGGCTCGCGCGCGCGGGTCGCTGTCAAACAGGCTGGCCAATTGCTCGGTCATCGCGCCTGCAAGTTGTTCCACATCGGTGATGGTGACGGCGCGTTCGTAATAGCGCGTCACGTCATGGCCGATGCCGATGGCGAGCAATTCAACGGAGGAGCGATCCTCGATAAAGCCAATGGTCTCGCGCAAATGACGCTCCAGATAATTTCCGGAATTCACTGAAAGTGTTGAATCATCCACCGGCGCACCGTCAGAGATCACCATCAGGATGCGGCGATGTTCCGGCCGCGCCATCAAACGATTATGCGCCCACATCAAGGCTTCCCCATCGATGTTTTCTTTCAGCAATCCTTCGCGCATCATCAGGCCAAGGTTTTTCCGCGCCCGCCGCCATGGCGCATCCGCTTGCTTGTAAACAATATGACGCAGATCGTTCAGGCGGCCGGGCTTGGCAGGCTTGCCTTGACCCAGCCATTCCTCACGGGATGCACCGCCCTTCCAGGCGCGGGTCGTAAAGCCCAGGATTTCCACTTTTACCGAGCACCGTTCAAGCGT
>JAHRVD010000142.1 GCA_019090845.1 Marinosulfonomonas sp. | reverse complement strand
TTTTCCGAAATTCAGGAATATGCAGCCCGCCGTTCGGGACAACGGCGGGGTTGGTGACGGCGGCACGTAAGGTGCCGCCGGCCTGCCAGCCGGATCGCGTGGCAGGGCGGGCAGGTTTGGGGACCTGCCGCCTTGCCACCTTCAGCCGGTTCAAAGCGTCCTGCGCCAAATCCGCAACCGCATCGGCCCGTCCGTCAACCAGCGGCATCCGCCCCTGCGTTTCCAGTTGCGGTATCGCCTTGAACCAATTCGCCAAGCCGCTGGCATAACCGACCTCACGCACCGGCCCCTCGCCGGCATCCGCGCCAAGCGCGCGCGCAGCCGCCCACATCAGCCCGCCCGACGTTGCCGAAAGATATTCACCAAAGTGGTCGCCATTCTCAAACGGGTCGCGGTAGATGCCCCACCTGCGCGCCTGCACCAGCTAGTCCAGCACCCCGGCCCCGTCAGCGTCCAGAACCTGCGCCAGCGGTGTCGCCACCTCATGGCGACGCACTTGTTTTGAGCTGGCGATTTCATCAAGCGCGTCGCGCCACCATTGCAAGCGCATTTCTGCGATCATCGCTTCGGCTGTGACCCAAGGGGCGCGCGACACCTCGACGTTAAAGGCATAGATCGGGAACAATACTGCGCGCGCCGCCGGTGGGGCCGCCATAGCCGACAAAAACCGGTCCGGATCACCCTTGCGGACAATCTCGGCGCAGGCGGCAAGGCTCACGCCTGCGCCCCGTCCCGCACCAGTTTCCAGTTAATCGCATCCAGCAGTGCGCCAAAAGAAGCATCGACGATATTTGGCGAAACGCCGACCGTTGACCAGCGCACCCCTTGCCCGTCCTCGCAATCAATGATGACACGGGTAACGGCCTCGGTGCCGCCTTGGGTGATGCGCACTTTGAAATCCACCAGATGCATATCGTCGATGGTCTTTTGATAGGGGCCAAGGTCTTTGGCCAGCGCATTGGCCAAAGCATTCACCGGGCCACGATCCGAGCCGGTCTCATCCATCGATTCCGACACCGAGAGCATCTTTTTATCGCCGATTTTCACCACCACAACGGCTTCGGACAAGCTGACCATCAGGTTGCGTTTATTTTTGCGCCGCTCGACCGTCACCTTGTAGCGCTTGACCTCGAAAAACTCCGGCAGTTGGCCCAGTTCGCGTCGCGCCAGCAATTCAAAGCTCGCCTGCGCGGTGTCATAGGAATAACCCTGCGCTTCGCGGTCCTTGATGATGTCCAGAATACGCCCCAGCGCCGGCTCGCCTTTGGCGACCGTCAGCCCCATATCCTTTAGTCGTGTGCGCAGGTTGGATTGGCCCGCCTGATTGGACATCGGGATGATGCGCGCATTACCCACAGCGCCCGGATCGACATGTTCATATGTGGTCGGGTCCTTCAGGATCGCACTGGCGTGCAACCCGGCCTTATGAGCAAATGCAGACGCGCCCACATAAGGTGCGGCGCGCAAAGGCACCCGGTTCAGAATGTCATCAAGCAGGCGCGATACCCGCGTCAGCCCGGCCAGCCCGGCCTCATCAACGCCAATTTCATAGAGGCTGGCATAGGGTTCTTTCAGCAGCAGTGTCGGGATCAGCGTTGTCAGATTGGCGTTGCCGCACCGCTCGCCCAGACCGTTCAGTGTGCCTTGGATTTGGCGCGCGCCCGCGTCAACGGCGGCCAGCGAATTGGCCACTCCATGCCCGGTATCGTCATGGGTGTGAATGCCAACGTGATCGCCGGGAATACCGCTGTCGATCACCGCTTTGGTGATTGTATAAACTTCGCGTGGCAGGGTGCCGCCGTTGGTGTCGCACAACACGATCCAGCGTGCACCGGCACCATAGGCCGCATGCAGACATTCCAGCGCATAGACCGGGTTGGCCTTATAGCCATCAAAGAAATGTTCGGCGTCAAAAAGCGCCTCGCGCCCGCCCGCGATGACATGTTCAAAGGAGCGCGCGAGGTTCTCGGTGTTTTCGGCCAGCGGAATATTAAGCGCCGTTGTCACGTGGAACTCATGCGACTTGCCGACAAGGCAGACAGCGGGGGTATTTGCGTTCATCACGGCCGCCAGCACATCGTCGTTTTCGGCCGAGCGACCGGAGCGTTTGGTCATGCCAAAGGCGGTAAAGGTGGCACGGGTCTTGGGTGGTGCGTCAAAAAACTCGCTGTCAGTGGGGTTCGCACCGGGCCAGCCGCCCTCAATATAGTCGATGCCGAGATCATCCAGAGCCGCCGCGATCTGCAGCTTTTCCGGTGTCGAGAATTGCACGCCATGGGTTTGCTGGCCGTCGCGCAGGGTGGTGTCGAATAGGGAAAGGCGGGTTTTGGTCATAGCATGAAACTTTCTGAGCGAAATTTGGCGAGACTAACAAATTGCCACGGATGCCCGGCACCGCCGGGCATCGCCCGGACCTCGGGGAGGGCGCTTTGCACCCACCCCGAGGTCCGGGCGATGCCTTTTGTGGTGAAGTTGGTCATTTGAGGGCCTCCAGTTTGCTGGGGTCAAATTTCTTGGTTATACGCGCAAAAGGGCCATCCGGCGTTGCAGAAAATTCCACACCCGCGTCGTTGGCAAGATTTTTTAATTGATCCGCTTGATCAAATTCTCTTGCCACCCGTGCCGACTCCCATTTGTCGCGAACCAACCGCGCAAGGTCAGCGTATTCTGCAAATTCCTCAGGATACTCGACCCCCGCTTCCACCGTGGTCACAGCGATCCCACCCAGGAAGGCATTCACGTTAAAACCCATTAACTCAAGAGCCGCATTAACCGCACTCCACTCCCCAAGTTTGGCGAGCCTCTCTACCTCAAAGAGCGCTTTAGGCGTATTCAAGTCGTCGGCCAATGCGTCCACAACATCTGCGGGTGGAGCTAAATCGTGATCCACGCCATTGAAAATTTCGGCGGCCCATCTTCTGAGTTTTTCTGCCGCCTCTTCCCGCTTCTTTTCCGTCCAGTCCATCGGCTTGCGGTAATGCGTGCTTAGCATCACAAAGCGGATCACCTCACCGGGCACCGGCGGCTGGCCATCATGGCCTTCCAACAGGTCATGCACCGTAAAAAAGTTGCCCAAAGACTTGGACATCTTCTTACCCTCGACCTGCAACATCTCATTGTGCATCCAGTAGTTCGCAAATCCAGAACCCGGATGGGCGCAACAGCTTTGCGCGATCTCATTTTCATGATGCGGAAACATCAGGTCATTGCCGCCGCCATGAATATCAAAACTATCCCCCAGATACTCATATGACATCGCCGAACATTCAATATGCCAGCCCGGACGCCCCCGCCCCCACGGACTTTCCCAACCCGGCAGCTCCGGCCCGGAAGGTTTCCACAACACAAAATCCATTGGGTTGCGTTTATATGGCGCCACCTCAACCCGCGACCCGGCGATCATATCATCCACACTGCGCCCCGACAGCGCGCCGTATTCCTTATAGCTATCCACCGCAAACAACACATGGCCATCAGCCTCATAGGCATGATCCTTGGCGATCAGCTCATCGATCATCGCCACCATCTGCGGGATAAACTTTGTCGCGCGCGGCATGAACGTCGGCTCCAGCGCACCCAGTGCCGCCATATCTTCAAGATACCACTCACTGGTGTCCTTGGTGATCTCACCAATTGAACGCCCGCTCTCTGCCGCGCGCGCATTGATCTTGTCATCCACATCGGTGAAATTGCGCACGTAAGTCACGTGATCGGCCCCATAGACGTGGCGCAGCAGGCGAAACAGCACATCAAACACCACGACCGGACGGGCGTTGCCCAGATGGGCGCGGTCATAAACCGTCGG
>JAHRVD010000141.1 GCA_019090845.1 Marinosulfonomonas sp. | reverse complement strand
TCCGCCAACATCCGCCCCCAACTAGGGGTGGGCGGTTGCGCGCCCAAACCAACATAGCTAAGGCCCGCTTCAGCGAGAATACCAAGGGAAAACTGGATCGTGCCCTGAACAATCAGCAGGTTTGCCACATTGGGCAGGATGTGTTCCAGCGATATACGCGCGATGTTTTTGCCCGCAACCCGAGCAGCCAGAATGAATTCGCGCGACCACAGGCTCAGTGCTGCACCGCGGGTGACGCGGGCGAAAACCGGGATGTTGAAAATGCCAATTGCCACGATCGCGTTTACCGCGCTGGCCCCAAAGACGGCCGTTATCAGGATCGCAATCACCAGCGACGGGAAGGCGAAGATCAGATCATTTCCACGCATGATAATCTCGTCCAGCCAACTGCCCTGAGATGCGGCTGCGGCCAGACCAAGCGGAATGCCAAGGCCCATTCCCATGCCCACGGCCAGTAAAGCCACGGCAATCGAAGTGCGCGCGCCGACCATGATCATCGAGAATATATCCCGCCCGAAATGATCGGTGCCAAACCAGTGCGTCGTGTTTGGGCGTTGCAGTTTGTGGGCAATATCCAGCGTGGTCACATCAAAGGGCGTCCAGACAAAGGACAGCAGCGCCAGAAATACGAATATCAGGCTCAACACACCGCCAATTACAAAATTACGGGATCGCAGAGCCGTCATGATGGGCGAGGTGCGTTCCATCAGCTACGGCTCCGCAAACGGGGATCGACGGCTGCATAGGCAAGGTCGACGGCGAAATTTACAACGATGACCGAAAAGACCAGCAACATGACAACGCTTTCCACAACGATAAGATCACGTTGCGAGATGCTTTGAAAAACCAGCCTGCCAAGTCCGGGCAGGAAAAAGACCTGCTCAATTATGATGCCGCCTGCCAGAAGAAAGGAAAATTGCAGGCCGATGATGGTCAGCACCGGGATCAATGCGTTGCGCAGCGCGTGTCGCCAAAGCGCCTGACGGCGGCTAAGGCCTTTGGCCCGTGCGCTGCGCATGAAATCTTCGCCCAGCATGTCCAGCAAGGACGACCGCATGACCCGCGCCAGAATTGCAGCCTGCGGCAGCGCCAGCGAAAAAGCCGGCAAGGTCAGGGATTTCATCCCCAGCCAGAACCCTTCGTCCCAGCCCGGAAAGCCACCGGCCGAAAACCAGCGCAGGTTAATTGCAAAGACCAGAACCATCATCATCGCAAACCAAAAATTGGGCACAGCGACACCCAATTGGGTTGCGCCCATCACAATGACATCGCCCAGCTTTCCGCGTCGGCTTGCAGCGTAGATACCCGCCGGAAAAGCTATAACCGTGGACAAGATCAACGCATATGTCGCCAGCGGCAACGAGACCCACATCCGGTCTGCGACCATCTCCGAAATCGGGGTGCGATAAGTATAAGAAGTTCCAAAATCCCCGTGCAGCATGCCGCCAACCCAATTGAGGTAGCGCTGGGTTTTGGATACATCGAGGCCCAGTTCGGCCCGCAGCGCGGCTATGGTGTCGGGCTGGGCGTTTATGCCCAGCATATAGGAAGCGGGGTCGCCCGGCGCGACCTCAATCACAAAAAAGATCACAAGGCTGGCGACGGCCAGACTTATGATTAACGATAGCGCACGTTTCAGAGTGTATCGGAGCATTATTCTGATCGGTTCCGGCGACGATTGCCGCCGGAACCATGGTCCTTAATCTTTCCAGTAAACGGCCGTCAGATCAGTGGCTTGTGTCGGGGCATTTTCCCAAAGGCCGACGATTTTGGCATTGGCGACCGTTGGGAATGCCAATTCAAACAGGTAGCCATTCACATAATCCTCAGAAATAATCGTCTGCGCCTGCTGCAGCAACTTCGTGCGATCACCTGCATCGGTGGTAGCATTCAATGTCTTCATCAGGGCCTGAAAATCCGGATTATCATATTGGAAATAATATTCCGGCCGGGCGTAGATCCCGATATCCATCGGCTCGGTGTGGGATACGATCGTCAGACCGAAATCTTTACCCCGGAACACCTGCTCTAGCCATTGTGCCCATTCCAGATTGCTGATCTCGGTTTTGATACCGACGGCACGCAATTGCGCGGCAATGATCTCGCCGCCTCGACGTGCGTATGAAGGTGGCGGCAATTTCAGCGTGGTGGTGAAACCGTCTGCAAACCCGGCCTCGGCAAGCAGCGCCTTGGCTTTTGCCGGGTCGTAGTTCGAGTTGCCGGTCAGATCCAGATAGGCCGGGTTATGGGGTGCAAAATGGGTGCCAATCGGGGTTCCATAGCCAAACATCGCCCCGTCAATAATTGCCTGACGGTCAATCGCATGGGCAATCGCCTGACGAACTTTGACGTTATCCAGCGGCGGCATTTTGTTGTTGGTTGACAGGATGGTTTCGCCCTCGGTCGAGCCAACAAGAACCTGAAAGCGTGGATCTGCCTCAAACTGAGGCAGATTTTCGGGCGCCGGGAAGCCGGTGAATGCATCAACATCCTCGGCCATCACAGCGGCAAAAGCGGCCGTGGGGTCAGAGATGAATTTGAAAGTCGCTGCGTCCAGCTTGGCTGGTTCACCCCAGTAGTCGGCATTTCTGGCGATCTCGATCTTATCGCCCTGAACCCAGTCAACAAATGTGAAAGCGCCGGTTCCGATGGGGTTGGTTTTGATGTTCTCGATGCTTTCAGGCGCGACGATAACCGCATCACCCCAGGCAAGATTGAACAGGAAACTGCCATTTGGTTCGGACAGCGTGACCTTGACTGTCAGCGGATCAACAACAGCAACATCCGCGATCCCGGCAAAAAGCGCCTTTTGTGCATTGGTAGAGTCTTCGGCGCGGGCACGATCCAGCGAGAACGCAACATCATTGGCGTCCATTCCGGTGCCGTCGTGAAATTTCACACCGTCATGCAGCTTAAACGTATAAGTCAGACCGTTGCCCGAAATGTCCCAGGATGCGGCAAGCCCCGGCACCACGGATCCATCTGCCATGAAGCGGGTTAACCCTTCAAAAATGTTGGAATAGACGACGCTGTCGATGGCACCTGCAGCTGCGCTGGTGGGGTCCAGATGCGGCGGTTCAAGCTGCATCGCGACTGTGATGTTGGCCGCATTGGCAACGCCAAGCCCCGATATCAGGGCCGCCACACCAGCGACCGCCAGTTTGGTTTTGAATTTCAACATGAAGTAACTCCCTCTTGGTTTTTTCTATTGTGATGAAGCTGCAAGCAGTCTTTGCAGCGTGTTTGCCATGACATTTGCGCTGTCGAGCATATCCTCAACGCCAACATATTCGTCTGGCTTGTGAGCCAGCTCTAAAATGCCCGGTCCGTATGCGACGCAATTTTTCAGTTTGCCTATCCGGTCGATATGTTTTTGGTCATAGGTCCCGGGTGAGGCAACCAAATCCGGCGTTTTGCCCAGAATATCCTGAATGGAATGCGACAGAGTCTCGACAATTGGCGCATTTTTTGCCGTCATGCTGGGCGCAACGTGGTTCAGTTCACGCAATTCATATTCAAAGTTGGTGCGGCGTGACTTGATGCCTTCCAGCAGGTCAGTGATTTCACCCAGCACCTGTTCATGGTTTTCTTCGACCAGATAACGTCGGTCAATGGTGATGCGACACCTGTCCGGCACGCAATGGGACGGCAGACCAGTATAATCCGGGTCAGGTTCAGCTTGGCCGCCATGGATCGAGTTGATGTTCATTGTAGACTGGCGCGCACCTTCGGGCACGACAGGCATTTCGGTGTGGCGCGAAGCCATTGCCGGGTAAAGCGTATTTTCCATTTCTTCCAGAACCGCCCCCATATGGCGAACGGCGCAATCGCCAAGAAACGGCATCGACCCATGTGCAATTTCGCCAAATGTCTCGATCTCGGCCCACCAGCCGCCGCGATGGCCGAGGCAAATCCTGTCTTTGTTCAAAGGCTCCGGAATAATGACGTGTTGCACCCGGTCTGGCGAAAAGAAACCCTGCTCAGCCAGATAGGCAACGCCGCCATAGCCACCGGATTCTTCATCGGCGGTGCCAGAAATTTCAATCGCGCCTGAGAAATCAGGAAACTCTTCGATGAAAGCTTCGGCGGCGATGATTGACGCGGCAAGCCCGCCCTTCATGTCACAAGCGCCGCGCCCGAATATTTTGCCGTCGATCAGCTCGCCACCAAAGGGGTCAACGGTCCAGCCAAGCCCAACTTCGACGACATCGGTATGTGAATTGAAATGCACACAGTCGCCCGAATTGCGGCCATCGCGGCGTGCAACGATGTTCCAGCGCGGATATTTGTCGCTATCGCCGGGGGTCCCTTGGGCGCGAACCAACTGAGTTTCAAAACCACTATTGGAAAGTCGCGATTGCAGCATTTCGCAAATATCGCGGTAATGCAGGCCCGGCGGGTTCAGCGTCGGAATACGGATCAATTCCTGAGTGAGCGAAATCAGATCATCGCGTTTGGCTGCAATCCGCGTCTGCAGATCGCCCGAGCGCTTGTCGGCAACAGGTAAATTCATGCTCCCCACGACCCCTTTGAGATTCGGTGAACTTAATCAATACCGTAAATCCAGTTCCGCCAAAAGGTTATCAATGATTTTTGCCGTAACTGCAGTTTGAGATGTCAGATCATGCGGATGACGTCTTTGTCGATTGCCAGCATATACCCGCGGCGGGCGACGTTCTTTATCAACAACTCGCTGACCATTTGGTTCCCCAAAGTGTCACGCAATCGTTTGATACGTGTTGCCCCGGCGGCCTCATCACAATCCGCACTTGATTTGCCTGAAATCATCGCCTCGATCTCGATCCCGGACAGGATATCCTCATCCATCCGGGCTTCGGCAAGAACAGACAGGGTTTCGATGGCCGCCTCTGTCAATTTGAATTCCATATTGTTAAGGAACACCGTTCGTTCGGCCCTGCTAATCAATAGCGAATTCACCTGAATTCCCGCACGCTCGATTTCACCCATACGGCGGTTCAGTGCGATGATCGTCACCAGAAACACAAGTGCAGCAATCAGCAAGGACGTCGCGAAAATCAGCAGCACGAAGATCACCGTGCGATAGCTGGCCAGAACCTCGGAAAAAGAAGTTCCGGACTGGGCAAGAATTTCGAGCAGCTTGATCTGGGCGCCGGATGTCAGATTGTCGTTTTGGATAAAAATCTGTTCGACACGTTCGTTGAAAACATTCGCATCCGGTAGGTTTGTGAACAGCAAAACGGCGGCAACGAACAGGATCGCAACGATTGCTGCGACGCCCAGCGCGACGATGCGTTCCCCGGAAAATTTTTTGTCAGAAGCGTAGGAAGAACTGCCCGGCACTCGTTTTCCTTTTATCCAACCCGCTCTCATCAAACAGCGAGATAATGCTTAACAACTTCCACGACGCCGATCCAATTTTTTTGGCCACAAATGCGGCGGCCCTATCGCGGTCGCGACAGGCGGCGTCTGGCAGTTTTATCACACCATAGTGCAAGCGCAGCGGGTTGTCCTGCTTGGCTTTGTAATCTGCATAACACGCGGCGGACGAGGCACCAGCCACAAGCGAAAGTGCGAGCGCAAAAAGCGCAGTTTGCATGATTTGTTTCATTGCTGAAACATGCCCGCTGTCCGCCTGATATTCAATAACCAAGGCCCGGTAGCTTGCCGTTATCTGATAACAATTGCCCGTTATTGTTTAACCGAACAGTTCGGCCCCATGTTCCTTTCATCACCGGTGTCTACTGCCGCACAGCACTGAAAGGAACGTCCATGACCCGAATTATTACATCGTCAATTCTTGCAGCCAGCATTATCTTTGGCAGCTTTTCCGTCAGCCCGGCCCAGGCCGGCAACAAAGATGTCGGTCGTATTCTGGCAGGTGCCCTGACACTGGCAATTATCGCCAAAGTGATCGAGGACAACAAATCAAGCCGTCGGAATAACTCCGGTGCTGCCGTTTCAAAAAACTACTATGGCCCCACACCGCTTCCGGGCCCCGTTCGCATGAAACGTCTGCGCCACTCACTGCCGGGTGAATGTCTTTTTAACGTTCGCACGAAAAACGGAAAGCGGGCGGTTTTCGGCAAGTTATGCCTGCGCGAAACCACAAGGTTTGTGAACAGATTGCCGTCGGCTTGTGAGGATCGGATCCGGGTTCGTTATGGCCGCCGCGCCGACGTCTATGATGCAAAATGTCTGCGCAAACGGGGTTATCAGGTGGCCCGCTACGCACGCTGAGCCAAAACAGAATAACCGGCGTGGTGTCCCCAGCTTTCCGCGACGGTCCCTTGGGGCGGGTGGTCGATGACCCCCGCCCCTTTTTTTCGTTTGCCCATTGGGCCGGTCCTCTGTCATCTGGCGTCATGGCAAAAACCTTTCCTGACTTTAAATATGAAAATTCTGCGTTTGCGCGCGGGGCGACCTATGTCGCCGGTGTCGATGAAGTGGGGCGGGGGCCATTGGCTGGCCCGGTGGTGGCTGGCGCCGTTCGGCTGGATCCGGGAAATGTTCCTGCCGGGCTGAATGACTCCAAGGTTATTCGCCCGGCTTTGCGGGAAAAGCTGACACAGCAGATCTGGGATGTAGCCGACGTTTCGATTGGACAAGCTTCGGTCGACGAAATTGATGAGCTGAACATCCTGCATGCCTCGATGCTGGCAATGGAACGCGCCGTGGTGGGTCTGAGTGTTAAAGCAGATCATGTGCTGGTTGATGGCAACCGCATACCGCCCGGACTTTTGGGACGGGCTACAGCGATCGTGAAGGGTGATGCGCGATCACTGTCGATTTCTGCGGCATCAATTGTGGCAAAAACATGGCGAGATCGTCTAATGGTGGATTTAGCGCAACAGCATCCGGGCTATGGCTGGGCAAAAAACGCCGGCTACCCAACAAAAGAACACCTGAGCGCACTGCAAAATCTTGGGGTGACCCCACATCATAGACGTTCGTTCAAACCCGTCCACAACATCTTGTATCAAGATAAATCTTTAAGTGATTGATTCGAAAAAAGAATTTGACGGCGAATCACCTTTGACTCATCTTTGTCCTTAATAACGACGCCACCAAAACGGCGCGGGGACAGAGGCAGCGATGACGACAAAGACCAAAAAGGAAGCCACAAAGCTTCCGCTAAACAGAATTTTGCCCGGTGAGTGCATCGAAGTCATGAACAGCCTTCCGGCCGGAAGCGTTGATCTGATTTTCGCGGACCCACCCTATAACCTTCAACTGCGCGGTGACCTGCATCGCCCGGACAATTCCAAGGTGGATGCGGTTGATGATTCCTGGGATCAGTTTTCGTCCTTTGGTGCTTATGACGCCTTTACCCGCGACTGGTTGAAGGCGGCCAAACGCCTGCTTAAGCCAAACGGCGCGATCTGGGTGATCGGCTCTTATCACAATATTTTCCGGGTTGGTGCGGCGATGCAAAACGCCGGATACTGGATTTTGAATGACGTCGTGTGGCGCAAATCCAACCCGATGCCAAATTTTCGGGGAATGCGGCTGACGAATGCGCATGAAACGCTGATCTGGGCGTCGCGTGCCGAAGGCGGCAAATATACGTTTAATTACGAAGCTCTGAAGGCGCTGAATGAGGGCATACAGATGCGCTCGGACTGGGTTCTGCCGATTTGCACGGGCCATGAACGCCTGAAAGATGAAAACGGCGACAAAGCGCATCCAACCCAAAAACCACAATCGCTGTTGCACCGAGTTCTGGTTGCGACGACAAATCCGGGTGATGTTGTGCTTGATCCGTTCTTTGGAACCGGCACAACAGGTGCTGTCGCCAAGATGCTGGGGCGCGAGTTTATTGGGATCGAACGCGAAGAAAAATATCGCGACGTCGCCAAGAAACGCATC
>JAHRVD010000007.1 GCA_019090845.1 Marinosulfonomonas sp. | reverse complement strand
GCCCCGGTTGAGGCCGATCTGGTCTGCCCGGTGCCCGACAGCGGCACCCCGGCGGCGATCGGGTTTAGTCAGGAAAGTGGCATTCCTTATGCGATGGGGATCATCCGCAACCAATATATGGGCCGCACCTTCATCGAGCCGTCTGAACAGATCCGCAATATGGGCGTGCTGTTAAAGCTGAACGTCAACCGGGCGCTGATCCGGGGCAAACGGGTGATTCTGGTGGATGACAGCGTTGTGCGCGGCACCACCAGCATGAAAATCAAACAGATGATTTTGGACGCCGGCGCCGCCGAGGTTCATTTCCGCATCGCTTCCCCGCCCACATCCTGGCCGTGTTTTTACGGCGTTGATACGCCCGAGCGGGACAAGCTGCTGGCCAGCCATATGTCCGAGGAAGAAATGCGCGAGCATATTGGCGTCGATAGCCTGAAATTCATTTCTCTGGACGGTCTTTACCGGGCTGTGGGCGAAGCCGACGGGCGCGATGCGAAATCGCCGCAATATTGCGACGCTTGTTTTTCGGGCGAATATCCGGTGGTTCCGGCAGATATGGTCGAGGGCGGGTTTCAGATCAAAACTGCGGCAGAATGAGCGGCCGCCACCCAATCCCAGACGATATAGAACGGGCACTGAACGACTACCCCGACAATGCCAGACGCGTTTTGTTGCGCATTCGCGAAATTATCCTGAAAACCGCGGCCAACAATCCAGCCATTGGTCCGCTGAGTGAAACCCTGAAATGGGGCGAACCATCCTTTCTGACAACCAAAAGCAAAAGTGGCAGCACCATCCGAATGGCTTGGAAACCAGCTATGGCGGATCATGTCGGCCTGTTTTTCAACTGCCAGACCACGCTGGTCGAAACCATGCGCGATATTTACCCGGACAGCTTTCTTTATCAGAAAAACCGCGCCGCATTGGTGAATATATCCGCGCCCCTTCCCACAGACCCCATCGCCCATATCTGTGAAATGGCAATGACCTATCATCTAAACAAGAAACGCTAGCACGTCGGCGGCGGCTTGATCGTTGTGCTTGACAGCTGTGTCATTTTATATAACCTACTAGTTATGGAACTAACTGGTTATTCAAGTCCCCAAAAAAATCTCGACGCGGTCTTTGCCGCGTTGGCCGATCCGACGCGGCGTGCAATTTTGATGCGCCTTAGCGATGGTCAGGCCAGCGTTGGCGAAATTGCGGCCCCATTTTCGATGTCCCAGCCCGCCGTATCACGGCATCTAAAAGTGCTTGAAAGGGCCGGGTTGATAGAACGCGGGGTGGATGAACAACGCCGCCCTGCCCGCCTTAGGGCCGAAAAAATGGCACTGGCAGTCGACTGGCTGTCGGAATTTCAACGGTTTTGGGGCGCGAGTTTTGATCAGTTAGATGACGTGCTTACCGGCATGAAAATAACCCAGATAAAGGAAATTGATAATGAGTGAACTGCCTGAATATGTCCTTGAGCGTGAATTTGACGCGCCCCGCGCACTGGTTTGGCGCGCATGGAGCGAGCCTGAGCTGTTGAACAAATGGTATGGGCCGGGGGTTGAAACGATCATTCACGAATTTGATCTAAAGCCGGGCGGGCTGTGGCTAAATGAAATGAAGTGGGGCGATAATTCGCATTTCCAGAAAGTCGTCTTTAAGGAAATCACCCAGCCGGGCCTGATGGTTTGGGATCATTATTCCGCAACCGACAAGGATTGGAACAACATCGCCAACCCGATGATGCCAGACTGGCCGGCGTTATTGCTGACCACGGTGACGTTTACGGACGCAGGTGACAAAACAAAGCTGCGCCTAAGCCAAACACCGGTGGACGCGTCCGACGCCGAGCTGGCCTGTTTTGCCTCTGCTATGGGCAACATGGACAAAGGCTGGGGCAGCGGATTTGAGGTTATGGATGGTCTGCTGGCGAAATTGCGGGCCTGAACGAAATAACTGTCCGGGTCGTGCGCGCCCCGGACAGCCCGGCCAAACACCCCCCTTGACCCGACTTCCAAACCACCCCAAACCCTGCCCATGACAGACCAGAAAATCGCCCTTGTTACCGGTGCCTCACGCGGGCTTGGTGCCGCCTTTGCCCAAGCGCTTGCCGCCGATCATCATGTCATCGCTGTTGCGCGCACAACCGGCGGGCTGGAAGAGCTGGACGATCGCATCAAGGCATCCGGCGGTCAGGCCACGCTGGCCCCGATGGATATCACCCAAACGGATGCGATGGCGCATCTGTGCCGCTCGATCTTTGATCGCTGGGGACATTTGGACATCTGGGTTCACGCGGCAATCCACGCCGCCCCGCTGGCCCCGGCGGCGCATCTGGACGCCAAGGACTGGGAAAAATCAGCCGCAATCAACATGACAGCAACGGCGCAGCTTATCCCGATGGTCGAGCCTTTGCTGCAACAAGCACCGCAGGGTCAGGCGGTGTTTTTTGACGATCCACAGGCGGGCCGGAAATTTTTTGCCGCATATGGTGCCAGCAAGGCCGCGCAGATCGCGATTGCCACAAGCTGGCAGGCCGAGACCCAAAAATCCGGGCCAAAGGTGCATATCCTGTCACCCGCCCCGATGGCCACAGCCATGCGCGCGCGCTTTTATCCCGGCGAGGATCGCGCCCCGCTGGCCAGCCCCGGCGATGAAGCCGAACGGCTGCTGGCAAGCATCCGGCAGGGTATTCAGGGCGAAAAATGACGCCAAGGGCGACTTGTGGCTGCCGCCGGGCTCCTCTATTCACGGAACAAAAGGCAGGCAGGCGGGCAAATTATGCGCATACTCATTACCAATGACGACGGAATAAATGCACCGGGCCTGAAGGTCTTGCATGATATCGCGACGGAAATTGCCGGTGAAAATGGCGAGATCTGGACAGTTGCACCGGCCTTTGAGCAATCGGGCGTGGGCCATTGCATCAGCTACACCCACCCGATGATGGTTGCTAAACTGGGCGAGCGCCGCTTTGCAGCCGAAGGATCACCTGCCGATTGCGTGCTTGCGGGGCTTTATGACGTGATGCCCGAGCGCCCCGATCTGGTATTGTCCGGCGTGAACCGGGGCAATAATTCTGGCGATAACGCGCTTTATTCCGGCACGCTTGGTGGCGCGATGGAGGCCGCCCTGCAAGGCCTGCCAGCGATTGCTTTGTCGCAATATTTCGGCCCCAAGATGGCCGATCTGGACAACCCGTTTGAGGCCGCAGCCGCAACCGGTGCCGATACGGTGCGCGCAATCCTAAACAATGACATCGGTGAAAACGCCGACTACCGATTATTTTACAACGTGAATTTCCCACCCGTGCCAGCATCTGGCGTCAAAGGGCACAAGGTCGTCGCGCAGGGATTTCGGCGCGACAGCTATTTCGGTGTGGAATCGCATTTATCCCCCTCGGGGCGGAAATTTCTGTGGATCAAAGGTGGCCCACAAAACACGCCAACTGAACAGGACACCGACGTTGCGACCAATCTTGACGGCTATACGTCGATCACGCCAATGCGCTGCGACCTGACGGCGCATGACGCCCTAAACGAGCTG
>JAHRVD010000140.1 GCA_019090845.1 Marinosulfonomonas sp. | reverse complement strand
GATGGTGGGCGTAACAAGGTTCGAACTTGTGACCCCTACGATGTCAACGTAGTGCTCTACCACTGAGCTATACGCCCTACCTTTGCGATCGCCCCGTCTTGTGCATGTGGGACGCGCCCAAACGAACAAGACGCGGGGGGTCCCGCGTCGGTCTGCTGGTCTATAAAAGGAGTCGCATGAGCGTGCAAGGGCTTTTGGTGTGGATAAGAATCTGGCTATATACGTGTGAGAAAGAGGAATGATGACAGCCAGCCCGTTCAAAGTGCAAATGCCGCGTGTTCAAACGACAAGTGTCGTTTTTGCATCGCCCCACAGCGGGCGCAACTACCCGCGGTCATTTCTTTCGCGCTCGATGTTGGATGAACGGGTCATCCGCTCTTCGGAAGACGCGTTTGTGGATGTGCTGTTTGATGCAGCGCCCCGTTTTGGTGCTCCTTTGCTCACGGCGATTGCACCGCGTGCCTTTGTTGACCTTAACCGCAGCCATGATGAGCTTGACCCGGCTCTGATCGAGGGGGTTCGCCTGCAATCTTCAAATCCGCGCGTTTCGTCCGGGCTGGGGGTCATTCCGCGGGTCGTGGCCAATGGGCGCGCAATTTATCAGGGAAAGCTGCGCCGGGGCGAAGCAGATGATCGGCTGAACAATGTCTGGCATCCCTACCACGAACGTTTGCAGGGCCTTTTGGCAGATAACCGGCGCGAATTTGGCGAAGCTATTCTGATTGACTGCCATTCCATGCCGCATGAAGCGATTGAATCTTTCGGGCGCTCTGGCAGTGCCAAGCCAGACGTCATACTTGGCGACCGTTTTGGCGCCGCTGCAAGTGCCAGTGTGGTTGAGTGGATCGAAGCAGCTTTTGACCGCGCTGGTCTGTCGGTGACTCGCAATGCGCCGTTTGCCGGTGCCTACACGGCGCAGCACTACGGACGGCCATCGCGCAATCAGCACGTGGTTCAGGTGGAAATCGACCGCTCCCTTTATATGAATGAAAGCACGATTGAGCCGAATGAGCATTTTGACGAACTAAAAGGTTTGCTCAATCAGGTGATCGCAGAAGTTGTGGGTATCGGCGGGCAAGAGGTTCCGCTGGCGGCGGAATAGTCACCGCAACGAGCGGCCCTTTAAAATTGCATCCGCCCCGAATTTTTTCCTGATTTTGTCAGTGGCCCGCTCTGCGTCGGTGCGCTTTTGTGCTCCTGCGTCCAATAAATCACCGGTCAGGTCTGCACTGTCAGCCGGGCTTAAGTCGCTAAGCCCGACGCCAAGCAGCCGGTATGGCCCCTGATTGCCGACCTGATCGAACAGGTTGCGCGCGGTGCGATAAATCCGGTCGGCAATCTGTGTTGGGTCATGCAATGACAGCCGACGGGTCAGCAGACTGTGGTTGGATCGCTTCAGTTTCAGGGTAACCACCCGCCCGGCAAGATCCCGCGCCTTGGCACGGTCCGAAACCTTTTCAGCCAGCCGCCAGATATGCCCGTCTAGAATATCCAGCTCGGCGGTATCATCAAAAAACGTGGTTTCATTTGAAATGGACTTCATCGGCGCATGGGATGAAACGCGGCGGCGGTCTTGGCCGCGGGCCAGAAAATACAACCGCTCGCCCATAGAACCAAATCGCGCGCTTAAATCGTTGCGTTCCCAACGGAGCAAATCGGCGAAAGTGCGGATGCCGGCCTTGCTCAAAGCTGTCTTGGTGACCTGCCCGACACCCCAGATCAGGCTGACTGGCCGGTCGCGCAAAAAATCATCGGTTTCAGCCGCGCCAATGATCGAAAACCCGCGCGGTTTGTCCAGATCCGAGGCGACCTTGGCAAGGAACTTGTTATGAGACAGACCGATGGACCCGCTCAGGCCAAGTTCGTCCTGCATGCGTTTGATCAGACGAGCCAAAGAAACGGCAGGTGGCGCGCCATGCAGTTTTTCTGTGCCCGAAAGGTCAAGGAAGGCTTCATCCAGTGACAGCGGTTCAATCGACGGGGTAAGTTCGTCCATCAGGGCGCGGATGGCGCGGGACGCCTCGACATAGGCGGCCATCCGTGGCTTTACGACCACCGCTTCGGGGCAGAGCTTCAGGGCTTTGAACATAGGCATGGCCGAGCGTACGCCTTTGATCCGGGCGATGTAGCAGGCGGTTGCAACGACACCGCGTTTGCCACCACCGATGATTACTGGTTTATTTCGTATTTCCGGGTTATCGCGCTTTTCCACCGAAGCATAAAACGCGTCGCAATCCATGTGCGCAATCGACAGATCGAACAGCTCAGGATGCGTCAAAACCCTAGGGCTACGGCATGTGGGGCAGCGGACCCCGGTATCGAACCGGGTCAGGCAATCGCGGCACAGGGCTGGCATTTGGTTTAGTTGCTTTCGATTTAGGTGGTCGGTTCACCCTGTTCTGTATAGTAACAGGAAAAACAAAAAGGGGTGAACAGTGAGATTTGATCAGTTGGTAGCAGAATTCGTTGGACCGAATGCGGTCGTTCTGGCGATCTCAGCCTTTATTATCATCTGTATTTTTCTGGGCGTTCGGATCGTACCGCAGTCAGAAAAGTATGTGGTAGAACGCTTTGGCCGATTGCGGGCGGTCTTGGGGCCGGGGATCAACTTTATTGTGCCGTTTCTGGATAAAGTCCGCCATAGGGTGTCGGTTTTGGAGCGCCAGTTGCCATCGCATTCTCAGGACGCCATCACATCGGATAACGTATTGGTTTCAGTGGAAACCAGTGTGTTTTATCGGATACTTGAACCGGAAAAGACAGTCTATCGGATCCGCGACGTTGACGCTGCGATTTCTACAACAGTGGCAGGGATTGTGCGTGCGGGTATAGGCGAAATGGAACTGGATGAGGTACAATCCAATCGCCAACAGCTGATAGCAAAAATTCAAGAACAGGTGGCCAATGCCGTGGATGACTGGGGCATCGAGGTGACGCGCGCCGAAATTCTGGACGTCAATCTGGATCAGGCTACGCGCGAAGCGATGTTGCAGCAGCTTAATGCCGAACGGGCGCGCCGCGCACAGGTGACCGAAGCAGAAGGCACAAAGCGGGCCATCGAACTTAATGCCGATGCCGAGCTTTATGCCGCCGAACAAATCGCCAAGGCACGCCGGATATCTGCCGACGCAGAGGCGTATGCGACCCAAGCCGTTGCCAAGGCAATTGCCGATAACGGACTGGAAGCTGCGCAATATCAGGTGGCGTTGAAACAGGTCGAGGCGCTGACAGCCCTTGGCAGCGGCGATGGCAAGCAGACAATCCTTGTTCCCGCGTCCGCGATTGATGCCTTTGGCGAGGCATTCAATTTGCTGAAGGGGCGCAAATGATGCTTTGGCAGGAATGGTGGATATGGATCGTCGGCGGGATCATTCTGGCAGTGCTGGAAGTGATCGCGCCGGGCTATATTCTGCTGGGATTTTCTATTGGCGCAATTGCGACGGGAATCCTGCTTGCGCTGGGTATTCTTGGGGGATCTCTGCCGATCCTGATCCTTGTTGCAGCGGTGATTTCGCTGCTCACATGGTTCGCCATGCGCCGGTTTTTCGGAATTCGGCGTGGCCAGATCAAAATCTGGGATAAAGACATTAACGAAGATTAACCGGCAGCCCGACCCCGCCACCATCCAGAGTGGTGGTTTCAGATTTTTGCGATTTCGGCCTGAATGGCCAGAGCAGCGGCGCGAGGGTTTTCAGCCCGCCAAACCGGGCGACCAACCACAATATGATCGGCACCATTGGTGATCGCCTGCGCGGGCGTCGTTATCCGTTTTTGATCGCCCTTGTCCGCGCCTGCGGGGCGCACGCCGGGCGTTACTATCAGTTTGTTGTCGGCCTCGGGCAGAGCGCGGATCACTGCTGCCTCTTGTGGCGAGGCAATAACACCGTCGGCCCCTGCCGCAAGTGCACGGGCGGCGCGTTCAACAACCAAATCCGGAATATCGCCTTTTTTAATCAGGCAGGCATCAAGATCGGCGCGATCCAGCGACGTCAGGACCGTGACGGCGAGGATTTTCATATCACTTCCTGCAGATCCTTCCATCGCGGCGCTCACCACATGCGGGTCGCCATGGACGGTCAGGAAATCATGGTTGAACTGGGCCAGCCCGCGCACCGCGGCTTCCACGGTTGCACCAATATCGAACAGTTTCATATCAAGGAAAATGCGCTTGCCGTATTCGTCTTTCAACTCATTCGCCAAGGCCAGCCCGCCGCCGGTCAACATGCCCAGCCCGATTTTGTAAAAGCTGACCGCATCGCCGATCCGCTCGGCAACACCCAACCCTTCCAGAGCATTGGGAACATCAAGGGCTACAATCAGGCGGTCATCGGCGTTTGCTGTCATTTAGCTGGCTCCGGAATTATCGGCTAAGGCTGTCTAGGTAGCCGACGCTTGGGTTGCAAGTGCTTCAGGGCGAGCCGTAAATTCGGTCCATATCCGGCTTTTCAGTGCAATACATATGGACCCAGATGTAGGCGTGCTGAAACAGCGCCACCACCAGTGCGTTCCACGACCCAAAAAGCAACGCAATGCCCCAGAGGCCCAGAAATACGATCCCATACATGGCGTTGGCTGTGTAACGGAACGCGCCCTGATCCACCATCGGCATGGCGGCGTAGCTATCGCGGAAATGGTCGCCACCAAGAGCCCTTGGAATTGTGAAATACACCAGCACCGAATGCATGGCCCAGATTGCGACCGCTACCAACAGGCCGCCGATGACAAGTTCGCCCGCTCTGAACCCGGACAAGGCACCTGTATCGGCCCAGCCGGTAAGGATTAGCGAGATGGGCCGCGCCACCAGTAAAGGTAAAAATATCACTGCCCAGATGCGCATATCGCGGTCTCCAAACAGCCGGGTCATCAGACCACGATAAAGTTGCAGGCGAAAAACCAGCGCCACGATGATTTGGTGGAGCAGTGCGAGAAATATGGAAACCGTTGCCCAAGAGTGGCTGGTCAGGCCCAAAAGTGTCGGATCGTTTGAGCCTTTGGTCAATAAAGCCAGAGCGCCAAATGTCATCAGGATCGCTATGCCGATATGCTGTAACTGGCCTTCAACGATGTTGGCCAGCGTCCCGTTCTCGCGAATTTCCTGCAGGTTTGGCATTGGCACCTCCTTTAGTAATGCCATCTTAGCAATGTGCGATTATCTCCGATAGTCTGTTAAAAAAGGTGGCACAGGAACGCAGGCCACTTGTCAAGCGGGCCGCGACTTCCCAAATAACATTCAAGGCCTGCAATATGGCTGTGCCGCTTTGCGGGCAGCTATCAGGATGGGCGCTTATTAGAAGGAGAATAACCGATGGACATGGAAAAGTTCACGGAGCGGTCGCGCGGCTTTTTGCAAGCGGCACAGACGATTGCCATGCGCGAAAGCCATCAGCGTCTGGCACCCGAGCATTTACTGAAGGCACTGATGGATGACGATCAGGGTCTTGCCAGTAATTTGATCAAAGCGGCCGGTGGCGAACCGGCCCGTGTGGTCGAATCTTTGGATGTTGCACTGGCAAAAATTCCAAAAGTAAGCGGTGATGCCGGGCAGACCTATATGG
>JAHRVD010000139.1 GCA_019090845.1 Marinosulfonomonas sp. | reverse complement strand
CGGGCAGGTCGCTTTGGCGGTAACGAAAATTCAGATCATCCGGCGTCAGGGCCACGACCTCGCCTGTCCGCGTGATCGCCGTGGCTGAAACAAAGACATCGGCAACATAAGACCCATAACATCCGGCGTTCATCCGCACAGCACCGCCGATGGTGCCGGGAATGGTGCGCAGGAACGTCATATCAACGCCAGCTTCAGCCGCCTTTCGCGCCACATGCGCATCCAGCGCGGCGACACCCGCCGTCACCCGGTTGCCAGCAATCTCGATCCGGTTAAAGCCCCGCCCCATGCGGATCACCACCGCGCGAATGCCACCGTCCCGCACGATCAGGTTGGATCCCACCCCCATTGGAAACACCGCGACCGATGGATCGAGTGCGGCCAGAAATTGTGACAGATCACCCGGATCGACAGGTTGAAACAACCAGTCCGCCGGGCCACCGACCCGCAGCCACGTCAGCTCGGCCAGCGATCGGGCGGGCGTCAGGACACCACGAACCTTGGGCAGGTCAATCATTCCGGCGCGCTTCCTGCCAGACGTCTGATGCGGCGCCACAGATAGACCAGCGGCCAACGCAGGATAGAGGCCGCGCCCAGCAGAACGACCAGCCCGATGACCGGCCCGTTTTCATAGGTGACATAGCCCAGCAACGGCACACCAACCCCGATCAGCATATAGGCGGCGGGCCAGTGTTTTTTGCGGCTTGGGAACATGCCAATAACATTGGCCCCAACAAGCCAGACTAAGGCAAGGATCAGCGAGGTGGTCATTTCTTCTTGCCCTTATCCAGCTGCTCTTGAATTTCTTTTGGTATTTCGACCTGTTTTCCCATCATCCACTGTACCAAGGCCCGCAGCGGATTGCGAAACATCGACAGGAATGCCGCCAGCGCCAACCCGGTTACCCACCAACTGGTTTCATAGCCGATATAGATCAACAGCACCGGTGCGAGAACCAGTAATGCCAGACCCGGCACCATTTGGCGGCGCATCGGCAAAAGGGCGGTAATTGTCGCGCCAACAACCCAGATGCAGCCAAGGATAAGCGATAATTTCATAACTGATCTCCGATAGCGGCGGCCAATGCGGCCAGTGCTGCGATTAGACCGGCCCAGGGAACCCAGACCGGAATGCGAAACGGGGCGTCGGGTTTTTTGCGCTTGATCGCGATAAGCGCCATGTTCACCAAAAGAAATACACCCAAAAGAACGGCCGAGGCCAGCTTGGCCAATGCAGCGACCGGCAGTGTTAATGCACCGATGATTACCACCGCTCCCATCAACACCGTGGCGCGAACCGGTGTGCCAAACCGGGGATGGGCGTTTGTGAACGGGGCAAGCCATTTGCTGCGCCGCCCAAGGCCAAACAACACCCGTGCGGCCATGACGATCTGTGCCAGCACCCCGTTAAGCGCTGCGACAACGGCAATCGCCGACAAAAACTGTGAACTGGTCTCGCGCCCTGCTTCCCAGACCAGCGCCAGTGGTCGCTCACTTGCGGCCAGCACATCGGCGGGCACCGAACGCACGGCGGCAAAGGAAACCAATGCGTATAGAACGGCCGTTATTGCCAGCGATAACAGGATGCCACGCGGCATGTTGCGTTCTGGGTCGCGAACCTCTTCGGCCATGTTTTCAAGGTCTTCAAATCCGATGAAGGCGAAAAAGCACAAGGCCACTGCCGCCGCTATACCCGCCCAATGCGGGGGGGCACCGCTGACCCACTGCGTGACCGGCTCGGCGCTGAAACCCGCCCATGTGACCAGCATCAGGCCAGCAACCTCAATCACCGTGAACACAGCGATAAGGGCAAGGCTTTCCAGCACACCGATGACCGCAACCAAGGTCAGCGCCGCACCGATCCCAACGATCAGAATGGACGGATCGACCGGCACAATCGCGATCAGATAACCGACGCCACCACGCAAGACCGCAGCCCCTGAAATCACGCCTGCAACGACGATCGCCAGCCCGACCAGAACCGCCAGCCAGCGGCGATTAAACCCAGCCTCGACAAAGGCCGCTTCGCCCGCCGCCTCTGGCATCCGGGCCGATAATTCGCTGTAAGACATCGCCGAGGGCAGTGCGACCAACCCGGCCAGCAGGAACGCCAGCGGCGCCCAGATACCAGCGGTTCCTGCGACCGCGCCGACCAGCACATAAATCCCGGCACCCACCATGACGCCAACGCCGTAAGCCGTCAGCAGCCCCGGTCCGATCCGCCGTTTCAGATGCGCCTGTGCCACCTCAATCTGCCTTCAGTCTGCTTTCAATCTTGCCGGTAGTGCGTTTGCCCAGGCGCTGATCGTGCCCGCCCCAAGGCAGACCACAATATCGCCGGGTTTTGTTTGGGCGCGCACCAGCGCTTCAAGGTCAGCCTCGGATGTAACGGCTTGGGCTTGCCGGTGTCCGTGGCTTATCAGCCCGGCCACCAGATCATCGCGCCCGGCACCGGGGATCGGGTCTTCGCCGGCACCAAAAACCTCGGCGATGCCAACAACGTCGGCGTCATTGAAACAAGCGCAGAAATCCTCGAACAACGAAAACAGGCGCGAATAGCGATGTGGCTGATGCACTGCGATGACCCGCCCGTCGCTGGATTGGCGCGCAGCCTTCAGCACGGCGGCAATTTCTACCGGGTGGTGGCCATAATCGTCGATGATCGTCACACCGTTCACTTCACCCACCTTGGTGAACCGGCGATTGACGCCCGCAAACGCAGCAAGTGCGTCGCGAATTTCAGCGCCTTTCATGCCCAGATGCCGGGCCACTGCGACAGCGGCCAGAGCGTTGGACACATTGTGATCCCCCGGCATGGGCAGGCTGCACCCCTCGATCACCATGTCCTCGGCTTGCAATTCAATGTCAAAATGCGCAACGCCACGTTTATATGTCAGGTTTATCGCGCGCACATCGGCTTGGGCGTTAAAGCCAAAGGTCACGACACGGCGATCCGTGATCCGCCCGACCAGCGCCTGCACTTCGGGGTGGTCGGTGCAGCAAACCGCCAGCCCGTAAAACGGAATGTTGGAAACGAAATCAAGGAACCCCTGACGCAGGTTTTCTATCGTGCCCCAATGTTCCATATGTTCGGGGTCGATGTTGGTCACAATCGCAATAGTAGCTGGCAGACGGTTGAATGTGCCGTCGCTTTCATCGGCCTCAACCACCATCCATTCGCCCTGCCCCATCCGCGCGTTCGAGCCATAGGCGTGAATGATGCCACCATTGATAACGGTCGGGTCCAGATCACCCGCATCCAGCAGCGTTGCAACCATCGTGGTGGTGGTGGTCTTGCCGTGGGTGCCGCCAACGGCGATGTTTGATTTCAGGCGCATCAGCTCGGCCAGCATCTCGGCGCGGCGCACAACAGGCAGACTTTGCGCGCGCGCTGCGTCCAGTTCCGGGTTGCCCGGCTTGATCGCCGAAGAGATCACCACAACTTCGGCATTCTCAAGGTTCTCGGCCTTTTGGCCGATGAAAATCGTCGCGCCCAGTTTTTCCAGCCGGTCGGTGATCTTGCTGGTTTTCAGGTCCGATCCCTGCACCCGGTAGCCATGGTTAAGCAAAACCTCGGCAATGCCAGACATGCCGATGCCGCCGATCCCGACAAAGTGGATCAGCCCCATTTCAGTAGGAAGTTTTGTTGCCGCCGCATTCATGATTATTGCCTTTCGCCCGCCAGAGCATCGACCATTTCGACCAGCCGTTCTGTTGCATCTGGTCGCCCCTCTGCCAAGGCGGCATGGGCCATTTTCACTGCTCCGCCGGGGTTGGACAGAACGGCCTCTATTTGCTCGCTCAACGTCGCAGACGCAAGGCGGGATTCCGGGATCAGGATGGCGGCCCCAGCCTCAACCAGACCGCGGGCATTGGCGGACTGATGGTCGGCGGCCGCGGCCGCGAATGGCACCAGAATTGCGGGGCGTCCGATCACCGAAATATCCGCCACCGACGATGCGCCCGAGCGCGAGATCACCAGCTGCGCCTCGGACATATGGCCCGGCACATTGTGAAAGAACGGCTGCACATCGGCACTGATTGCGTGCTCGGCATAAAAATCAGCGACACGATCATGATCTTCCTCGCGGGCCTGATGGAACACGCGCAGATTTTTGCGGTATTCTTCAGG
>JAHRVD010000138.1 GCA_019090845.1 Marinosulfonomonas sp. | reverse complement strand
GGATTATTCTGCGGACTGGGGCAAACGCATGCGCGGCGAAGGTCAATATGCGCAAATCATCGCGCGACGTTTTGATGTTGCGGCGGCTCGGCTGGGGCTGGTGCGCAAATTGCCCGATTTGCGATGCGACCTGTTTGCGGTTCCCGGGGCCGGGCGGCAATTGCCGCTGTTTGGCGACGATCTGTAACATATCGACCGGCGTCAGGTGGCGCGGCGGCGCCGACCGCCGGCACGCGGGGCGCGGGTCGGGGCGTTGCCATCGGTGCCATCGCTTTCGGATGAAAACCCACCCATAGCTTTTTCGATCTGTTCCAGCGTTGGTCGTGGCCCCGGCGTGCTTTCTTCAAGGGCGGCGCGCATGTGGCGCAGATGCTCGGGCGTGGTGCCACAACAGCCACCGATGATCTGTGCGCCGCAATTGCGTGCCAGCACGGCGTATTGGGCCATCAACTCGGGCGTGCCGTCGTAATGGATATGGCCATCGTGGTATTTCGGAATGCCAGCGTTGCCCTTGGAAATGATCGGGCGGGTGGTGCCGGTGGCAGCGAACCCCAAAATTGTGCGCAGCAAATCGGATGCGCCAACCCCGCAATTGGCCCCAAAGGCCAGCGGTGGTGTCTCGATTTTGTCGACCAGCTTGGCCAGATCGGTCGAGGTGACGCCCATCATCGAGCGTCCTGCGGTGTCAAAACTCATCGTGCCGCACCACGCCATTCCGGCCCGTGTGGCGCCTTCGCCAGCAGCGCGGTATTCATTGGGGTCCGAGATCGTCTCGGCCCACAAGACATCCACGCCGCCAGATTTCAGCCCGTCGGCCTGTTCATGAAACATTTCAACGGCGTCAGAATAGGTCAGGTTGCCCATGGGTTCCATGATATCGCCTGTGGGGCCGATGGAACCTGCGACAATGATATTGCGCCCGGATTTATCGGCGACTTCGCGGCCAATTTCGGCCGCCGCGCGGTTCAGCTCGGCCACACGTTTTTGTCCGTCGTGCAGTTTCAGACGCGAGGCATTGCCACCAAAGCTGTTGGTCAGGAACAGGTCGCTGCCTGCGTCAACCGCGCCCTGATAAAGGGCTGTGATCCGGTCCGGATGGTCGACGTTCCAGAATTCTGGTGCTTCGCCCGCTTCCAGCCCCATGTTGAACAGGGTTGTGCCGGTTGCGCCATCGGCCAGAATCCAGTCGCGCTCTGCCAGCATATCCGCAAATTTGTTAGTCATTTTGTCTTATCTTTCAAATGCAAAGAGCGAGACCTGCAAAGAATCGCGGTCCCGTTTTTTGGTGTTACTGCCACGGGGGCGAAAATGAAACAAATTCATAAATGTCATAATTATTATGAATTATGCTCTGCGGGCCGCTGCGTGGCGACAGTCTAAACCTATCAAACGGGCACAAAAAAGGCGCGCCGAGATATTGGCGCTCCGTTACATTTCGGAATGAGTTTGCCGTCCGCGCTGACGTGGATCAGACTTCGTCCATCAACTGGCTTTTTGCCAGCGTCATCAACTCGGCCATTTTTGCGCGGATCGTTTTTTCATCCGCCTTGCCGCCAAGATCGCCCGATACCTTGCGATATACGTCCTCGTGGCCTGCTTCCTCGAAATCGGATTTGATTACTTCGCTGGCATAGGCGCTGGCAGCATCGCCGGACTTACCCATTAATTCCGCCGCCCAAAGCCCCAGCAGTTTGTTGCGCCGTGCGTCGGCCTTGAACTGCATTTCTGCATCATGCGCGAACTTGGACTCAAAGGCATTTTCACGTTCGTCAAAGCTGGTCATGTCTGTCCTCTTGGGGCTGATATCTGTTTCCTCTGATATGCCCCCTGCGGCGCGTGGCTGCAAGGGGCCTCGGTGTTCTTGCGGCAGGTCACATCATCGCATATACGCTCGCCCCAAGGGGTCCGGCCTGTTGCGGGGCGCCCGAAAAGCGAGGGCCGAATGGCAAGGCGCAAGAAAATCTACGAAGGCAAAGCAAAAATCCTGTACGAAGGCCCCGAGCCGGGCACAATCGTGCAATATTTCAAGGATGACGCGACCGCATTCAACGCCGAGAAAAAGGCGACGATTGACGGCAAGGGTGCCCTGAACAACCGCCTAAGCGAGTTTTTCATGAAGGGGCTGGCCGGGATCGGTGTGCCGACGCATTTCATTAAGCGTCTGAATATGCGCGAACAGCTGGTCCGTCAGGTTGAAATAATTCCGCTGGAAGTGATCGTTCGCAACGTCGCCGCAGGCTCGATGGCCAAGCGGCTGGGCATGGAAGAGGGCGCACAACTGCCCCGTCCGATCGTCGAATTCAGCTACAAAGATGATTCGCTTGGCGATCCGCTGGTGCCCGAAGAATATGTGATCGCGTTTGGCTGGGCCAATCAGCAGGACATGGAAGACATCGTTTCAATGGCCCTGCGGGTCAATGATTTCCTGTCGGGCGTGTTTTTCGGTGTCGGCATTAAACTGGTCGATTTCAAAATCGAAATTGGCCGGGTGTGGGATAATGATTTCATGCGCCTGATTGTCGCCGATGAGATTAGCCCCGACAGTTGTCGTTTGTGGGATATCGAAACGGGCCGCAAGCTGGACAAAGATGTGTTTCGCCGGGATCTGGGTGATCTGGCGGATGCCTATACCGAAGTTGCGCGGCGGCTGGGCGTTTTGCCGTCCAATGTGACGCATGCTCATACGCCAACGCTGATTAACTGATCGCCGGTCATCACCGCGCCAATTGTAAGGAACAAAAAATGAAGGCACGCGTTCATGTCATGCTGAAGAATGGGGTTCTGGACCCGCAAGGCGAGGCCGTGCGCCACGCGCTTGGTGCGCTTGGCTTTGATGGCGTTGACGGAGTGCGTCAGGGCAAGGTGATCGAGCTGGACCTGAGCGAAAGCAATCGCGACAAGGCAAAGGTCAGCGTCACCGATATGTGCGAAAAGCTGTTGGCGAACACGGTGATCGAAAGTTACCGGGTGGAGATCCTGTAATGCGGGCAGGGGTGATTGTTTTTCCGGGGTCAAATTGTGATCGCGACCTTGCGGTTGCGTTTGCTCAGGCCGGTGCGGATGTTTCGATGATCTGGCACAAGGATGTTTCGCTGCCCGATAATCTGGATGTGATCGGGATTCCGGGCGGGTTTTCGTTTGGCGACTATCTTCGCTGCGGCGCGATTGCGGCGCGTTCCCCGATTTGTAGCGCTGTCGTTGAGCACGCCAAACGTGGTGGCTATGTGATCGGCATTTGCAACGGATTTCAGGTGCTGTGTGAAACCGGCCTGTTGCCGGGCACTTTGATGCGAAATTCGGAAATAAAATTTGTCTGTAAGACGATCGGTCTGCGTGTTGAATCGACTCAGGGCGCATTCATGAAAACTTACAATTCCGGGCAGGAAATCCAGATGCCGGTTGCCCATCACGACGGCAATTATACCGCCGAGGATGATCTGATCGCCCGGCTGGATGGCGAGGACAGGGTGGCGTTTCGCTATTTGAAGAACCCAAATGGATCGGCTGGCGATATTGCCGGTGTGCTGAGCGCCAACAAGCGCGTTCTGGGCCTGATGCCACACCCTGAACGGGCTGTGGACGCAGCACTTGGCGGAACTGACGGCACAGCCCTTTTTGCCGGATTGGCGACGGTTCTGGAAGACGCCTGACTGGGTGCTTGAGCCAGATGGCGCAGCGGCGTAGGCTGCACCAATGGCAATCGTAGAAAAATCACCAGAAAAATGGCCCCGGCTTTCGATGTCCTGGCGGGGCCGGATATCTGTGCTTGCGATCACCGCTATTGGCGTTTTTTTCGTGCTGGCAACCAACCAGTTTCTGACCGAGCGTTTCACCGAAACCACGCGCAATCAGGCCAAGCTGCGCCATGCGCTCTATTCGGGCAACCTGATTTCCGAGCTTCAGAGAAACTCCGTTGTCCCGCTTTTGCAGTCGCGTGATCCAAGCCTGATTACCGCACTGACGAGCGACGACTATTCTCAGGCCAGCCAAAGCCTGATTTCCTATACCAAGGAAATCGGCTCGGCATCGATGATGTTGCTTGAGGAAACCGGGCGCGTTGTGGCGGCAACGGATCGCAGCAAAATCGGGGGCAACCATCGGTCCGATCCCTATTTCGTCGAGGCATTGCGTTCCAACGATACTGTTTTCACTACGTTTCGCTCTGATAGCGGCGCTTTTGTTTTCAATTACAGCCGCAAAATAAAGGCCGATGGCGACCTTGTCGGGGTGATCGTGGTCGAGGCGGACTTGCGTAAATTTGAACAAAGCTGGTTGGGAATTTCCGATGCGGTCTTTGTAACCGATAGCGAGGGGCTGATCATCCTTTCCACCGAACCGCGCTGGCGCGGGGTGAATGAAACCGAGGCGTTGCAAGCGCGAACCGCGCCATCCGCGATCAAACGGGCATTGCAGGCCAGTTCCGACTGGACGACGGTTCCGGTTGATGCCTACCTGGAGGGCGAGGCGGTGTTGCGTCAGGACAGCCGGACCAGTTTTCGCGGCTGGCGGATGACAACCTTCACGCCCTACGCGTCGGTGCGCGAGCGGGTTAACGGGGTTTTGGCGCTCGAGATTATGGCCTTCGCGCTGCTGCTGGCGGTTGCCTTTTATTTTGCGAGTCGCAAGGCACGGGCGCGCAGCTTTGCGTTGCAACAAGAGTCGGCGGATCTTCGCCAGTTGAATGAGGCGCTCCAGCGGGAAATCGCCGAGCGTGAACGCGCTGAACGCAACCTTGAGGTCGCCGAGCAAACCCTTGCCCAGTCGTCAAAACTTGCCGCTTTGGGTGAAATGTCGGCCGCTGTCAGCCACGAGCTGAACCAACCGCTGGCGGCGATGAAAACCTACCTTGCCGGGGCCAGATTGTTGTTACAGCGGAAACGGCCCGAGGAAGCCTTGTCATCCTTTCAGCGGGTTGATGACCTGATTGACCGGATGACTTCGATAACACGTCAGTTGAAAAGTTACGCGCGCAAAGGGGGCGACGCCTTTGAGCCGATCGACCTGCGCGATGCGTTGTCATCGGCGCTTTCGATCATGGAACCTCAGTTAAACCGGCAGGAAACGCAGATTACCCGGTCGGTTCCGCGGGTTCCGGTTATGGTGCTGGCGGACCGGGTTCGGCTGGAGCAGGTGATAATCAATCTGCTGCGCAATGCGATGGACGCGGTCAAATCCTCGGCCGATCCCAGCATCGAGATCCTGATCGCAGCTGGCGAAACCTCGACGCTTTCGGTGCGCGACAACGGCTATGGTATTGCTGATCTGGACAGCCTGTTTGAGCCGTTTTACACCACCAAGGCGCCGGGCGAAGGCGTTGGGCTGGGGCTGGCAATTTCTTCGGGAATTGTGATCGATTTGGGTGGCCGGCTGACGGCGCGAAATGCACGCGGCGGGGGGGCAGTATTTGAAATGCAATTGCCTATATTAGAGACTGAAGCCGAAGCGGCAGAATAACAGACGGACAGTGAAGAATGAAGATTGCGATCGTAGATGACGAAAAAGACATGCGCCAGTCGATCAGCCAGTGGCTGGCCCTTTCGGGCTTTGAAACCGAAACCTTCGCCAGCGCCGAAGATGCGTTGCAATCGGTTGGGGCAGATTATCCCGGGGTTGTGGTGTCCGATATCAAGATGCCCGGCATGGATGGCATGCAGTTTCTGAAAAAACTGATGAGCGTGGACAGCGCCCTGCCAGTGGTGATGATTACCGGCCACGGCGATGTTCCCATGGCGGTTGAGGCGATGCGCGTCGGAGCATTTGATTTCCTTGAAAAGCCTTTCAACCCGGACCGGATGACCGAACTGGTCAAGCGTGCAACCACCAGCCGACGGCTGACACTGGACAACCGGGCACTGCGTCGCGAGCTTTCTGATGGCACGACGATCATGAAAAAGCTGGTCGGCACCTCGCCAGTGATGGAACGGCTGCGCGAGGATATTTTGGATTTGGGGCAGGCTGACGGCCATGTCTTGATCGACGGCGAAACCGGCACCGGAAAAACGCTGGTTGCCCATGCCCTGCACGCGGTTGGCGCCAAGGCGGGCAAGAAATTCGTGTGCCTGTCCTGCGCTGCCTATGACGAAGAAACGCTGGCCAAGCGAATTTTTGGCCCGATTGACGGCGGCGTTCAGCCGCTGACCGAAGAGGCGCGCGGCGGCACCATGGTGCTGGAAAACATTGAAGCGCTGCCTCAAACACTGCAGGCCCGCCTGCTGACATGGATCAACGATCAGGGCACCCCGGCTGAAACCCGAGTCATCGCGATTTCCAATCTTCAGGAACGTGGCAAGACCTGCGAGGATGTTTTGCGCCCCGACCTGTTCTACCGGCTGGCGGCGATGAAGATCACCCTGCCACCGCTGCGTCAGCGCGGCGAGGATATCCTGATGCTGTTCACTCGGTTGGGCGAGCAATTCGCCGAAGAATACGGCTGCGACGCACCACAGGTTTCAGCGCAGGAAGCGGCGCAATTGTTGCAAGCACCCTGGCCCGGAAATATCCGCCAGCTTATCAATGTTTCTGAACGGGCGGTGTTACAGAACCGTCGCGGTAGCGGATCGATCGCCTCGTTGTTGATGGCCGAAGATGAGGTGAGCGAGGCCTCGATGACCACCGAGGGCAAGCCGCTGAAGGAATATGTAGAAGCGTTTGAGCGAATGCTGGTGGACAACACCATGCGCCGTCACAAAGGCAGCATCGTTGCGGTGATGGAGGAACTCAGCCTGCCACGCCGCACCCTGAACGAGAAAATGGCCAAATATGGCCTGCAGCGTTCCGATTATCTTTAATTGGCTGCTACGGTCCGGCCCGGGCGTTATCCGTTTGGCGGGGCGGCAAGCAGCACCCGGCGTGCGAGCAGTTTGATCTTTTTTATGTAATCCGCCTGCGACCATCCGCAGTCGCCCGTCAGATGTTCCCAGTTGCGTACCGATAGCAGTGTCCACAGGATGTCGGTTGCTTGCTTGCTGGTGTGATCCGCGCCCAGCAGATGATCGCGTTCCAGTGCTGCCACCGCAGCGGCGCAACCGTGGCGCACGGCCTGCATCCTGTTGTTCCACGCAAGGTCTGCCGCTTCGTCGGTGTCCCTCATTGCCAGCAGAGCCTGCGCCACCCCATAGATTTGCGGAATATGCCCGCCCCAGG
>JAHRVD010000137.1 GCA_019090845.1 Marinosulfonomonas sp. | reverse complement strand
GCGCCGGGTTTTGAGTGTTTGTCGTTTAATCCTTTCCCTTTTGTTTAGAATGGCTTGAGCGCGCCCGAAGTAACCATCGGACGGCGTGACGTTGTTCAGGCTTTCGTGATAGCGCTGGTGATTGTAGTGATCGACGAAGGCTTCAATCTGCGCTTCGAGATCGCCAGGCAGGAAGTAGTTATCCAGCAGAATGCGGTTCTTTAGGGTTTGATGCCAGCGTTCGATCTTGCCCTGGGTCTGTGGGTAATATGGTGCCCTGCGAGAGTGCTTCATTCCCTTGTCCTGCAGCCATTCGGCCAGGTCGTTAGATACGTAACTGGAGCCATTGTCGCTGAGTAGGCGCGGCTTGTGGACGACATGAACATGATCGCAACCGGATGCCTGCAAAGCCAGATCTAGCGTGTCCGTCACGTCTGTCCGCGACCAGCACCAAATTTTCGCGGCCGAAATCGTCAACGACCGCAAGAATGCGAAATCTGCGACCATCCGTCAGGGCGTCAGACACGAAATCCAGGCTCCAGCGCTGGTTAGGACCATCAGGTAACACCATCGGCTTCTTCGTACCCAAGGCCCGCTTTCTGCCGCCCGTGCGGTGCACTTGAAGCTTCTCTTCGGTATAGATGCGCCGCAGCTTCTTGCGGTCTACCATGTGGCCCTCCCGCTCGACCATCACATGGATACCCGATACCCAAACCGATGCCGTTCCCGCGACACCCGTTTGATGGCATCGCGCAGTTCAGCATCGTCAACGCGACGCGTCTGGTAGCGCATTGTTGATCGATCCACCTGCAAGACATTGCACGCCCGCTGCTGGCTCACCTGATGATTATCACACAGATGCGCCACTGCTCTCCGCTTGGCGACGGGCGTTACCATTTTTTTGAGTTCACGTCCCTCAACATGGCATTATCCAGTATCTGTTCCGCCAGCAACTTCTTCAGCCTGGCATTCTCGACTTCAAGCGCATGCAACTTCTTCGCATCCGACGGCTCCATGCCGCCATACCGGCTTTTGTATTTGTAAAAGGTCGCTTGGCTTATCCCGTGACGCCGACAAACATCGGCTGTCCGTTCGTCAGATTCCTGTCCCTTCAGTATCGAAATCATCTGTTCGTCCGCAAATCACTTCTTCATTCATCCGTCCTTTGGTTGGGCGGACTCTACTGTATTCCGGAGGAGTTCTAGGGGCGCAGGTCACCGATAATGCTCAATATGCATAGACTTCCCCAAACCAGCCGTTCGTTTGTTTGGTTGGCAATGAAGGCAACGCGGGACCGAGCGGACCTTCGCTGCATAATGGCATCCTAGATTTCCCTTGCTCGTCTAACGAGCACCAGAAGCGTTTTCTGCGATTGATGTTGTCAGCAAACTTTCGGCACCGCCAATCGCCCGAATTGCTGCTCGACCAGCTAAGTTGGCGCTCGCGAGGCACTGCTCCAAAGATGCACTCTTCAACCATTCAGACAAAAACCCACCATTGAATGCGTCCCCTGCACCCGTCGCATCCACCACAGTTGCTGGTACGGTGTCCGATATAACCCAATCTGACGAAGAGCGTTGGCATGCACGTGCGCCATGTTCTCCACACTTCACCACAGTTAATGCAGCGCAGTTTTCCGGGACGCCGACTGCCAAAAGCGCTTCTTGCTCACGAAAACTAGGCAGGAACACATCCACCGCAGCAATTAAATCAACGACCGCGGGGTCAAATTCATCTTGCCAACTACAATCCAGAGAAATGGTTAGACCCGCAGACCGGGCGTGGGCCAGCAACGATGGATTGTCTTCGAGGGTTTTCAACTCGCCGATATGCATGTGCGCAAACCCGGAAAAAGTCTGCGGTGTAGTTTCGGGAAGTGCGGGGCCAGCAAGACGCGTTAGAAATGCCCGATCTCCGTCATTTGCAATTGCAACCGAAATCTGCGGATCAGCGTTGGAGGCCGCCGGTGTGCAATAACCCGAGCAAACATTGTGCCTTAACAATTCATCTTGGACGGTCTGGGCGAAAGGTGAAGCTGGAAAGACCGAAAACTGACTGACTTCATATCCATACGCAGCCAGAGTTGCGGCTGTGATGAAGGCGCCGCCACCTGCATGCAAAGACAAATGGTCTGAAAATACCTCTGTTCCTGGCGTGGGCATTCTTGTCGATCCCGCGAAGATCAAGTCGCAATAAAGTCGCCCGGCACAAATTACGGATTTCTTCACGTCAGAGCCATTCCGGTGTCTGTATCAAAAAGATGCAGATTGGCCGTGTCCGCCCCTAAGTCGACGGTCTCGCCCACCTGTGGTGGTGTTCGACCGTCAGCTTTGGCGGTTACTTCTCCGGCTGGTGTGTCCACATAAATTAGTGTGTCGTGGCCCAAAGGTTCGCGAACCGTAACTGTTCCGGAAATGAGCGGGGCCTCACTTCCGGGCAGTAAATCATCCGGCCGCACGCCCAACATCACAGCTGCCGATTTAGGGGCGGATGCCATCGGTATTTCCAGCCGTCGACCGCTTTCAAGCTTTACGCCCTCGTCGCTCCAATTGCCGGGCAAAAGGTTCATTGAAGGGGCACCAATAAACCGCGCGACAAATGTGTTTGCGGGTTTATGATAAACATCTTCCGGGCGTCCGACCTGCTGGATATG
>JAHRVD010000136.1 GCA_019090845.1 Marinosulfonomonas sp. | reverse complement strand
GCGACCGACGATCTGGAAGCCGCTGTGCGCGAAGCCGACATCGTGTCAGTTGCGACAATGACGACGGCACCCCTGATCCGGGGCGAGTGGCTGCAACCGGGACAGCATATTGACCTGATCGGTGCTTATACGCCCGACATGCGCGAAGCAGACGATCTTGCCCTGCAGCGCGCGCGCATATTTGTGGATAGCCGCGACACAACGATCAACCATATTGGCGAACTACTGATCCCATTGTCCCAAGGTGTCATTTCCAAAGCTGACATACTTGCAGACTTCTACGATCTGTCTGGTGGGGGATTTGCGCGTCAAACTGACGAAGAGATTACGCTGTTTAAAAACGGCGGCGGCGCACACCTCGACCTTATGACCGGCCGGTATATTCTGGATGCATGGAAGTCGCGCTGACAGAAACCAGTCCGTTGACACTGGCAACTGGCGCGACACCACGCCGCTTGCACCCATGTAGCAGAATGCACTAGCTTATCTGCCATGTTTACCATTGCCGCACTCTATCATTTCACCCGTTTTGACGACCACGCAGCCTTGCAGGACCCCCTGTTGTCCCTGTGTCGCGCCCATGGCGTCAAAGGCACCTTGCTGCTGGCTGCTGAGGGGATAAACGGAACGATCGCCGGATCACGCCCAGGTATTGATGCGGTTCTGGCACACATCCGCGCCCTGCCCGGTTGTGGAACACTTGAGTGGAAGGAAAGCACCGCTGCTCAAGAACCGTTCAACCGGATGAAGGTCCGTTTGAAGCGCGAGATTGTGACAATGGGCCAGCCAGACGTCGACCCGCTGGCGCGAACCGGGCATTATGTTGACCCGTCCGAATGGAATGAACTGATACTGGCACCGGATGTTGCGGTGATCGACACGCGCAACGATTACGAGGTTGCGATCGGCACCTTTGAAGGCGCGGTTGATCCCGAAACCAGTTCATTCGGCGAGTTTCCGGCCTGGTGGAAGGAAAATAAACAGCGATTCCACAACAAACGAATCGCGATGTTTTGCACTGGCGGAATTCGGTGCGAGAAATCGACCAACTATCTGCTCGGTCAGGGGGTCGAGGATGTCTATCACCTTAAGGGTGGCATCCTGCAATATCTGGAAGATGTGCCAAAAGATGAAAGCACATGGAACGGCGAGTGTTTCGTATTTGACGGGCGGGTTTCAGTTGGCCACGGGCTTGTCGAAGGTCCGCACGAGCTGTGTTTTGCCTGCCGTCAACCTATCCTGCCAGAGGATAAGAACCGGCCGGAATACGATAACGGCGTGTCCTGCCATCTGTGTTTTGACAAGACCACGGCGGAACATAAGGAGCGGTTTCGTGAGCGCCAAAAGCAGGTGGCTTTGTCTGCCGCGCGTGGCGAACAGCATATCGGTCAGAAAGCCTGATATCGCTGCCCGAATTCCAAAAATTTATCGCGGTTTCTTCGTCCGCTAGAAATCCAGATTTTCGACGCTTAGCGCATTTTGCTGAATAAACTCGCGGCGCGGTTCAACGACGTCACCCATCAGTTTGGTGAAAATGTCATCCGCATCGGCAAGGTCATCGATTTTGACTTGCAGTAAAATACGCGCTTCTGGATCCAACGTCGTTTCCCAAAGCTGGTCCGGATTCATTTCTCCAAGACCCTTATAGCGTTGCAAGGACAGGCCTTTTTCGCCTTCTTTCAAAATTGCATTCAGCAAATCACTGGGGCCAAAAATTGGGGTTTCGCGATCTTTGCGCACAAGGCGCGCGGGATCACGATAATTGCTGCTGGTTTCTGCCGAAATTTCTGAAAGGCGCCGTGCCTCGCCTGACCGCAAAATCGCCCCGTCCAGGGTGCGTATTTCTTCGACGCCGCGCAGAATGCGCGCGAGCCGGATGCCGTGATCCTGTGTGATCCTGCCCTGCCAGCCTTTTTCAAACTCTTCCGCAACCTGATCAAGACGAACCGCAACCATGTCTGCGACAGCCTGTAGATCGGCATCGGCCTTGCCCGGATCAAAGGCACCGGACAGGGCCGCTTGTTCCAATACGTGGCGCGGGTAATGGGTTGGAAACGCCTCTAGGATGCGCCGGAACTTTCGTGCACCATCAATCACGCGGGCAAGGTCTTGCCCGGCAATTTCTTCGCCTGATTTCAATCGCAGCACCGCACCGTCGACACCCTGTTGGACAAGGTAATCATCCAAAGCGGGCTGGTCTTTCAGATAGACTTCGGACTTGCCGCGCGACACTTTGTAAAGCGGTGGTTGCGCAATATAAAGGAACCCGCCCTCGATAAGCTCTGGCATCTGGCGGAAGAAAAAGGTCAGCAACAGTGTGCGGATATGGGCACCATCAACGTCCGCATCCGTCATGATGATAACTTTGTGGTATCGCAGTTTGGAAATGTCGAATTCATCACGTCCGATACCGGTACCAAGTGCTGTAATCAGTGTGCCGATCTCCTGACTGCCAAGCATTCGGTCAAACCGTGCCCGTTCCACATTCAGGATTTTTCCGCG
>JAHRVD010000135.1 GCA_019090845.1 Marinosulfonomonas sp. | reverse complement strand
TCGGGGCGGTCGTGTTTGGCAAAAGCCGCGCGGATCATCGTTTCCAGTTCGGCCTTATTGGGCAGCCGGTCGGCGTTCCTGGCAAACCTTGGATCATCAGCCAAAGCCCGATCGCCCAGCACAAATTCGGCAAAATTCGCCCATTCGCGCGGGTTTTGCACCGACAGAACAATCTCGTTTCCATCGCCACAGGGGAACGATCCATAGGGGACAATGAAGGAATGGAACAAGCCGGTGCGCGGCGTTTCCTTTTGCGCAAGCTCATGAAACATCAGCGGCACGGACATCCAGTCTGCCAGCGTGTCAAACATCGCAACCGCGACGCCGCGTCCTTTGCCGGTGCGCTCGCGTTCCAGCAGGGCTTCGAGGATACCGGCGTGTGCCGTCATTCCGGTGGAAATATCGCACACAGACACGCCAACCCGACCCGGCGCATCCGGCGTTCCGGTGATCGAGGCCAGCCCGCTTTCGCATTGCACCAGCAAATCATAGGCCTTGGCGTTTTTCATCGGGCCGTCTTCGCCGTAGCCGGTGATGTCACAGGTGATCAGGCGCGGATGGCGTGCGCGCAGATCGGCTGATCCCAGCCCCATGCGCACCGTGGCGTCCGGTGCGAGGTTCTGAATGAACACGTCTGCTTGGGCCAGCAGGGCGTCCAGCAATTCGCGACCCTCGTCAGATTTAATGTCGATCTGAACAGATTCCTTGCCCCGGTTCAGCCAGACGAAATAGGCGCTGTCGCCATCAACGACGGTGTCATAGGCGCGGGCGAAATCGCCGGGGCCTTCGCGTTCAACCTTGATGACGCGCGCGCCGGCGTCGGCCAGCCGCGAGGTTGCAAAGGGGGCGGCGACTGCTTGTTCCAGTGCCACTACAAGAATTCCGTCCAGCGGGCCTTTGTCGGGGTTGCTCATGGGTCGTGTCCTCCGGATGGCGTCTGATACGCCTTGCATATAATCTAACATACGTTAGAAATTAGGGTCAACGGCACAATGCCTGACCATAGGGCCTGAACATCGGTGCGCGCGTGGCTTTGGCGTGCCTAACAGTTTTGAACCATGCGGGCCATATCCAATGGTGCCCGCTCGGCTGACCGAGGTGCAGCGACACAGATGTGATGATATTGGGTTCAACGGGCGAATATGGCCCGGTTCTCTTTGCTAGATACCGCTGGTGTCTGCAAGAATAGCCATAACAGGTTTGACCGTGATCGCGGTTCAAGGAAAACTCTAAGGGAGAGATAAAGCAAAATGGATTATGACGCACTTTCAAATTGGACGTTTGACGACCTTGAGCATGATTTCAGCCAGCGTGACACCATGCTGTATGCGCTGGGGCTTGGCTTTGGCGAGGATCCGATGGATGCCAAAGAACTGACCTATGTCTACGAAGAAAATCTGGTGGCGGTGCCAAGCATGGCTGTGGTTCTTGGCTATCCGGGCATGTGGGTGCAAAACCCAAAGACCGGCGTTGACTGGAAAAAAGTGCTGCATGGCGAACAGTGGCTGGAAGTTTTCAAACCGCTGCCAACGCAAGGCAAAGTGATCGGGCGCACCAAAATCGACCATATTTCCGACAAAGGCGAGGGCAAAGGCGCCGTCATCTATGTCAGCCGCGATATCATTGACGCCGCCAGCAACGAAACACTGGCCCGCGTTACGATGTCGATTTTTGCCCGTGGTGATGGTGGTTTCGGTGGCGAGAATATCCCCGGCCCGACACCGGCGACGATCCCGGATCGCGCCCCGGATTTCACCTGTGATCTTGCGACGATCCCCCAGCAGGCGCTGATTTACCGCCTGAGCGGTGATATGAACCCGCTGCACGCAGACCCCGCAGTTGCGACGACAGCCGGTTTCAAGCAGCCGATCCTGCATGGTCTGGCGACTTACGGTCTGGCTGGCCGCGCGGTTCTTAAGACGGTGTGCGATTATGACGCCAGCCGTCTGACCAAGCTTGATGTGCGCTTTTCCTCGCCGGTTTATCCCGGTGAAACGGTGCATTTTGACATCTGGCAGGACGGTCAGGATGTGCGGTTCCGCGCCACTGTTCCGGCTCGCGATGTCGTCGTTCTGAACAATGGCGCAGCTCGCGTCGTTTAATTAAAAAGAAAGCCACCAAAATGACCCGACCGCTCGACGATATATTTGTTCTGGATTTTTCAACTTTGCTTCCCGGCCCGCTGGCAACCCTGATGTTGGCAGAAGCTGGTGCTGAGGTGGTCAAGCTAGAGCGTCCCGGAACCGGCGAAGACATGCGCCGGTTCGAGCCCCAGCTTGACGCCAAAAGTCTGGGCTACACGCTGCTTAACCGGGGCAAGAAAAGCATCGCGCTTGATTTGAAAGACGCCGGTTCGGTCGAGGCGCTGCGCCCGCTGATTGAAAAGGCAGACGTTATCGTCGAGCAATTTCGCCCCGGCGTGATGGAACGGCTGGGTCTGGGCTATGAGGCGGTTCGCAAGATGAATCCGGATATCATCTATTGCTCGATCACCGGTTATGGTCAGTCCGGACCAAAGCGTCTGGTTGCCGGGCATGACATGAATTATCTTGGTGATGCAGGCGTATTGTCTATCAGCAGCGGCCCGGTGGACAACCCAACGGTTCCGCCCGCTTTGATGGCCGATGTGGGGGGTGGGTCCTATCCTGCAGTGGTCAATATTTTGCTGGCTTTGCGTAACCGGGACCGCACCGGAGAGGGCGCGCATCTTGATATTGCAATGGCCGAGGGCGTCTTTGCGTTCGCCTATTGGGCCTATGCGCAGGGCGTTGTTTTGGACCAGCCTGTGCCAAATGGTGCTGCTCGTCTGACCGGGGCTGTGCCGCGTTACCGGATGTATCCAACATCGGACGGCAAGCTGGCAGCGGTTGCCTGTATCGAGCAGAAATTCTGGGATGCTTTTTGCGATGTCATCGACATGCCCGCAAATCTGCGCGACGACGCGCGCGACCCCGCTGCCTGTATTGCGGAAATTGGCCGCCGGGTGCTGATGCATGACGCTGCGCATTGGGAAAAGCTATTCAAGGCCGCTGACTGCTGTTGCTCGATCGTCAAGGATTTGTCGCAAGCCGCACAGGATCCGCATTTTCAGGACCGTGGCGTGTTTGACTGGAAGGTTGGCATGGGCGAGCGCGAAATTCAGGCTTTGGTTTTGCCGATTGCGGCTGAATTCCGGGGTGCCAAAGAAGATGCGGTTTCCGCCCCGGCGCTTGGCCAGAACAACGCGGATTACGGGGTGGGCGACCCGGCGTAATCCGATAACGCAGTGGATTGACAGGCTCTCGGACCGGACGTATTCTAACAAACGTTAGAAATTAGAATTCGAGCCGAACCGGGGGCCAAAATTTTGAGCGACGAAGCGATGGATATTCCTGAAGAGGCGCGGGATTTTCTGGCCCCGACGACTTATGTCGACAGCGATTCACCAGAGATTCAGGCCTTTGTTGCGCGGGCAATGAAAGCCTTGCCTGCGGGCGCAAGCGACACCGACAAGGCGATCTGCCTGTTTGAGGCGGTGCGCGACGGCATCCGTTATGATCCCTACACCTTTGAACTGGAGCCTGCGTCTTACCGTGCAAGTTTCATTGCCGGAATGGAGTCGGGCTATTGTGTGCCCAAGGCGATCCTGCTCACCGCCTGCCTGCGGGGGGCTGGCATCCCGGCGGCATTGGGGTTTGCCGACGTTAAAAACCACCTCAACACGCCTAAGCTGACCGAGTTGATGGAAACCGATCTGTTCATCTACCACGGCTATGTGCAGGTTTGGCTGGACGGTAAGCCCTATAAAATCACTCCAGCGTTCAACATGGCCCTATGCGAGCGTTTTGGGGTTAAGCCGCTGGTGTTTGACGGGAAATCGGACGCGCTGTTTCACGAATTTGACCAGCAGGATCAACGGCATATGGAATATGTTAACGATCGCGGGTTGTTTCAGGATGCGCCGATCGAAGAATTTATGCGGGTCTTTAAAGCGACCTATCCAAAACTGGAAGCGTTCAACCGGGACCGTATAGCAGCACTGGGCGCGCGCGGCTATGACGCTGAATTTTCACCCGATGAACGGGCGGAACAGACATGAAGTATCTGGACGATTTTAAAGTCGGAGAGAGCCACCAATATATGAGCAATCCGATGAGCAGCGCCGAAATAATGGCGTTTGCAAAGGAATGGGACCCGCAGCGGCTGCATTTGGATGTCGACTATGCCACCGCGTTGCATGGCAGCCTGATCGCGTCGGGGTTTCAAACCCTATTGCACGTGTTTGAACCGGTCATGCGCGAATTCATGGTGGGTGTGGTTAATCTGGGTGGACTGGGGTTTGACAATCTTCGCTGGCCGCGCCCGGTACGTCCGGATGAGGCGCTGGATGTCAAGATTGAGGTGACAGGGGTTACGCCCTCTCGCAGCAAGCCGGATCGCGGGGTGTTGGCCTACAGCCTAGAGGCGCGAAACCCTGCAGGAGAAGTTGTGATGACATTGGAAACTGCCGCGATGTTGCGGCGCAAAGGGGCGGACGGCGAATGACGGATATGGTTGATACTGCACAGTCTGACGAAGACCTG
>JAHRVD010000134.1 GCA_019090845.1 Marinosulfonomonas sp. | reverse complement strand
TAAACTTTGTTTATCGGCAGCCATGGCTTTGCCTTTTCTTTTTGCGCGGTTTTGTTGCGTTCTGCCTCTCGACGGCAGGCCGTTGATTATTGCGAACAATTATGTCGCGCAAATATCCGAGATTCCAGCCCTAAAATCAGACTGTTGCCCGGTGTTGTGAAAGGCGCAACATTACGCGCGCCAGAAATCTGGGTTCAGCAGCGCGATAATGGCCAGCATTTCCAAACGCCCAAGTACCATAGCACCTGCCAAAATCAGTTTCGCAGGCTCGCTCAGCGCGCTCATCGCCACCACATCATCCCCGGCCACTGAAACAATCGGCCCGGTTGTTGAAAGCGCGGCAACCGTGTGGATCATTGCAGACTGGAAATCCAACCCGGTTAGCGACAACCCCAGCGTCACCAACGCAAGGCTAAGTGCAAACAACATGAAAAACACCCACGCCACATAGGCCCCCTGCCGACGCAAACGGCGCGCCGCAGACCCGGCCCCACCAACCGAAGACGGATGTACCAGCCGGTCCATTTCGCGCACCCCGTGTTTATAAAGCGCATAGACCCGCAGCAGCTTCACCCCGCCCGCCGTGGTCGCCACCCCGCCGCCAACCAGTGCCAGCCCCATCAGAATGATTGCCGGTGTCGCCAGACCGGACCAGTCACGCGCCGCACCCCACGCCGAACTTTCAAATCCGGTGGTGCTCAGGAATGACAAAACCGTGAAAATCCCGCCCCAGAGTGCCGCCATCGCGCCGCCGACATCGGCGACCTCTTCCACTTCATATGCCCCCAGCCAGTGACGCGCAAAAAGCAATGACGGCACCACAATCATGCAGAAAATCGCAATCCTGAATTCCGGATCCGATCTAAGCTGTGCAATGTTGCCATCTGACTTGTCGGACATGAACGTCTGGCGTGACAAAGCAAAAAACAGGAACGCAAAGACAACAAACTCCCCGCCAATGCCTGCGGACGAATTTTCAAGCCCGCCAACCGGGGATATACCGCTTGTCGCCAGCACCGACATTGCATGGCTTACCGCCACCAGCGGAACGTCCCCCAACAAAAGCAGAATGATCCAAAGCGCGAATGTCAGCCCGGCATAAATCGGGAACAGACGCGCCCCAAACCGTTGCAGCCGGTGTGCCCCGTCGGTGGTCCAGACAACATTGCTTTGGCCGCCCGATTTACGGCGGTTGTTAAGCGGCGCCAACACCTCAAATCCACCCAGATTAAGCGGTGCCAGAATTGACACTGCCGTAACAAGCACCAAAAATCCGCCCATCCAGCCCACAAGCGCGCGCCAGAAATGCACCGATGCTGGCAGGCGTGCAGGGTCATCAAACAGCGTCGCCCCGGTGGTTGTCATGGCCGACACCATCTCGACGTAGGAATTCAGAAAGGTCGTGTCGCCAACGGCTATGTAGAACGGAAAGGCAAGCATTGCCGGCAGCGCAATAAAAGCCGCAAACATCGCCAACAAGTGATTTCGGCCCAGATTTTCCGGCTTCTGGTTGTCCGTGGCAATCGCAATTAGTGCGGTCAGAACCAAAAACAGGATCGCGCTATAACCAAAGGCCCGGGCAACAAAATGATCGCCCGTAACCGAGGCATGCACAGCAGGCAGCAACATAGACGCACCCGCAAGGCCCATAAGAACCACCAGAAACGGAAGTTTCAGAATGCGTGCCAGCATCAGAAAAAATCTATCGAGACCTGCAACAGCCGCTCGACTTCGGGAACGTCCGCCGCCATCGAAAACAGGGTAATCACATCGCCCTCATCAATCCGCGTCGATCCGGTCGGGCGGATAATCTTGTCGCCTTTCTGCATCACGCCCACCATCACCCCCTCGGGGAAATCAATATCGCGGATCATCTGCCCGGCAATCGGTGAGGTCGACAAAACCTGCGCCTCGATCACTTCTGCTTCGGCATCGCCCACAGAATAAACGCCGCGCACCCGCCCATGCCGGATGTGGCGCAGGATTGAACTGACGGTCGTGGCCCGCGGGTTGATAAATGCGTCGATATTCAGCGTGCGCATCAGCGGCACCATTGTCGGATCATTGACCAGACAGATTGCCATTTTGCAGCCCGAGGCCTTGGCCCGCACCGAGGCCAGAATGTTGATCTTATCGTCATCTGTTACCGCCAAAATGGCATCGGCGCGCTTAATTCCGGCTTCAGCCAGCAGATCGGCATCCAATCCGTCGCCATTCAGAACGATTGTGCGCTCCAGCGCATCGGCGGCGCGCTCTGCAACGTCGCGGTCCATTTCGATAACTTTGGCGCGGATACGCTCGGTGCGTTTTTCCAGCGCGCTGGCCACCGACAGCCCGACATTGCCGCCCCCAAGGATCACCACGCGTTCCTGTTTGCGGGTTGATTTGCCGAATATTTCCAGTGTCCGGGTCAGATCATCACTGTGGCAAAACAGATAGACCTGATCCCCGGCAAATAGCTGATCGTCGGCCACCGGGGCAAACAACCGGTCTTCGCGGCGCACACC
>JAHRVD010000133.1 GCA_019090845.1 Marinosulfonomonas sp. | reverse complement strand
CGGTCTCGCAAAGCAGCCTGAAGGGCGCGGCCCAATCGTGCGCTAGTCGTCGCCCTTAACCTTGCCGCGCAGTGTCTTAACAGTGCCGCGCCGGGTTTTAGCGTCCAGGCGGCGCCGTTTGCTGCCCAGTGTCGGTCTGGTTGCCACCCGTCGTTTGTTACGTTTGGTGGCTGCCAGCACCAATTCGGCCAACCGCGCGCGAACAATTTCCCGGTTGCGCGCCTGTGATCGGGTTTCGTCGCAATATAGAACAACTGCTCCGTCTTTGGTCCAGCGTCGCCCTGCTTTGCGCTTTAACGCTGCCTTCACCCAGCCGGGCAGGTTGGGCGAGCGTTCAGCTTCGAACCGCAGCTCAACCGCTGTCGAAACCTTGTTGACGTTCTGACCGCCCGGACCGGATGCGCGCACGAATTGCTCGCTCAGCTCCCAGTCTTCGATTGTGATTTCATCGGTAATCTTCAACATGCAGATCGTCCCGGCGGCATTCGCGTATTTGTAGCCATATGCCCCGAAAAGAGGTGTTTGGCAAAATTGAAAGGGCCGCCAACGACTGGCGACCCTTCCGAGATCTTCCGAAGATGGGCCAGTTAGGTTAGCCCAATCAGAGTATGCTTTGCCCTTAGGGGCGCGTTCCTCCGACTGTCCCGACACCTCTCTCCAATATCACTCTAGACACTGGACCACCTCCTTTCGTTTGTTAAAGTTAGGGGTAGCCTGCCACAGATTTTGTGTTTGTCAAAAGGTTTTACGCTACCTGTGCCCCAAATCGCCTGACTATGAGGCGAAATGGTATCAATGCGACTATTGCGAGGACCAGTTTGACGGACCAGTCCGCCACTGCGAGCGACACCCAAAGCGGTGCTGCCGGCCCGCTGCCCAGTAGCGGTAGCACCTCGCCCGCCCAGCCAATGTCATTTGCCGGTTCGATGAAGGTAAGCGAGGCAGAAAAAGCGATGGAAAAGAAAAGGATAGTATCTACCGATGAGCCAACCAGCGTGCTGGCCAAAGGGGCTTGCCACCATGCGCCGCCCCGCAAGCGATCAAAGATTGCAACGTCGAGCATCTGTGCGACCAGAAACGCTGTGCCCGACCCGATCGCAATGCGCCATGTCACCAGTGGCCCAAATTCGCCGCTGATTTGTGTGCCGATCAGGGAACAGGCGATGCCTACCAAAAAACCGATGAAAACGACGCGACGCGCGGTTGCGGCGCCGTAAACGCGGTTCACTACGTCAGTCACCAGAAAGGCAATCGGGTAGGTAAACGCGCCATAAGTAAGCCATTGGCCGAAAAGAAATTGCACAAGGATATTTGAGGCCACAACAACAATGGCCATGGCAATGATGCCGGGAAGGATGCGTGTCATATCTGATTTCCGTTTTGACAAGGTAGCGGAGACTTGGCCCCGGACCACCCGGGACAGCGCGTGCTAACGTTTTCAGCGACCGATTTCAAGTCATTCGGGAATGCGATACTCGACCAGCTCGGTGCGTTGAAACGCCCGGTAATTGTCGTCCGAGATCATCGTGATCCGGATGTCACCCGTGCTGTCGCGCCACACTGCGATACCTTCAAGGTTGTCATGGCGCCCGGTGCTGGATTCCAGCAATATCTCGCCGGATGTCGGATCAGAGATATCAAAACGGCGCACGCGTGTCTGGAACCCAAATATCCCGTTCAGGTGCCGCTCGAGCAAATAAAACTTTCCGTCTGGGCCAAAATCACCGCCTACAGGCAGGTAGGGGCTTATGCGTGGGATCGAAAACGGCTGGTCCCATTTGCCGTCCTTGAACCGGTAGACCGGGAATGGTCGCGTCACCACACCCGAGCGTTCTGGCAGAGTGAACAGATCGCCGCTTGCGTCAATTGCCAGAACTTCCAGCGCCGAGTTATTCTGCATTTCTTTGAAGTCAGGATGGTGCCCGATCTGCGCGGCATTTCCACCTGCAACATCATAGCGCCAAACACGGTGCTCGCCCTCAAACGAAATGAATATGGCACCGGTTTTGGCCACCGCCAACCCTTCACCGTCATCCCAGACGCCGAGCAGTTGTTTGCCTTTCGTGTCAAGCAATTCGAATTGTGAAATATTTTTGAGCAAGGTGATTTCAGTGGTGTCACGGTCGCGCTCCAGAATCCCTGTCACAAGATAACCGCCGTCGCTGACGGTGATAAACTCGCGCCCGTCCGCCGTGATTTCAAGACCGGAATACCCGCCAAACCCCGGCGAGTCCAAAGTCCACGTGTAGCTGCCGACATACACCGCACGTCCCGGTGTCTCTGCATGAGAAATCACCGCCACCGCAGCGATTGCCGCCGCAATTATTGCGAGGACAAAACGGTTTTGCATTGCGAAGGCAGGCTGGCTAGCGTCAGGGGTGGGCGTGGTTTACGGGGCGTGTTATTTGGCGGTGGCGGGTTCAGGATATCATGCACCCATTTTTCAGCATCCGCACAGCCATCACCCGGCGGCGGGGGGCCTGATTTACACAGCCTTCGGTGCCACGCGGGCAGGCCAGACGCACATGG
>JAHRVD010000132.1 GCA_019090845.1 Marinosulfonomonas sp. | reverse complement strand
TTTGATCCTCGCGCAACTCGGCCGAGGGCGGCTTGTCGATCACGTTAGGTGGAATAACCTCGCCTTTCGGGCCAAGCATCCACGGTCTGTGATTGGAATTTCGCCAGCGGCATGTCTCAAAAACCCTTGTTTTATATAGATCTTTTACCGGGTTATAGCCGCCTGCCATGTCACCATAGATCGTCGCGTATCCAACCGCGACCTCTGATTTATTACCTGTGGTCAGCAACATTTCCCCGAACTTGTTGGACAGGGCCATCAACAGCAAACCGCGCAACCGGCTTTGGATATTCTCCTCGGTCAGCCCCGGTTCAGTGCCCTCAAACAGCGGCGCGAGCGTCGAGGTTACGGCTTGGCGCGCCTCACCTATCGGCACAAAATCATAGCGGCAGCCGAGGTTTTCGGCTATCTCCCTGGCGTCATCCAATGAGGCCTTAGAGGTGTATTCAGACGGCAGCATGACACAGCGCACATTTTCCGCCCCCAGCGCATCCGCCGCAATTGCCGCCACGATCGCACTGTCAATTCCACCCGACAGCCCGAGCAGCACATCGGAAAAACCAGTCTTTCGGATATAGTCGCGCAGTGCTTCCACCATGGCGCGATAGTCCTGTTCCCAAACATCGGGCAGGCTGGCCATCTGACCTTTATCGGCCCGCCAGCCTTCGGGTGTGCGGATGAAATCCACATGCTCGATGCATTCGTCAAACACTGGCAATTGCACCGCCAGCTTGCCGCCGGGGTTCAACACAAATGAGCCGCCGTCAAACACCTGATCGTCCTGTCCACCGACCATATTAACATACACCAGCGGCAGGCCGGTCTCGACCACACGCGACACCATATGCCCGACCCGCACATCCATTTTCTTGCGGTAATAGGGTGACCCGTTGGGAACAATCAGCAATTCAGCCCCTGTTTCCTGCAGGGTTTCGGCGACATCCTCGTGCCAGGCGTCTTCGCAGATCGGGCTGCCGACCCTGACGCCCGATACATCGTAAGGGCCGTCCATTGGACCCGCGTCAAAAAGGCGAACCTCGTCGAACACGGTTTCATTGGGCATATGATGCTTGAGCACCCGGCGGACAATCTTGCCGCCTTTAAGGATATAGTAGGCATTAAATAGCGCGCCGTCCTTTGCAAAAGGCCCGCCGACCGCCAGCGTCGGCCCGTCGGCACATTCCACAGCCAGCGTTTGGACTGCTGCCATGGCGTCGGCCACAAAGGCAGGTTTCATTACCAGATCCTGTGTATTGTATCCGGTGATGAACATTTCGCTGAGCGCAACCATATCAGCGTCTGCCGCGCGCGCCTGTTCCCACGCCTCGCGTGCTTTGGCAGCGTTGCCGGATATATCCCCTACCGTGGGATTTAGCTGCGCGATGGTCAGGCGAAATCGGTTGTTCATGGTGCTATCCAATTAAGGTTGACGAAGGTCTTAGCAGACTGATCGTCAGGGGAAAGACACGCGACACCAAAAAGCGTTGTCAGTCAATGCTGGCTCCACTAGGTTTGGCACGGAGTCCGGTGTGAAAACCATTGGCAGGTAATTGGGGGCGAACGTGCAGAAATTTGGAATTCGTAGCAAGACGGTTAGCTTAGGGATTGCCGGAGCGTTGCTGTTTGCCAGTCCAATATTGGCCCAGCAGGGCGACAGTGTCGTCACAAAACAATATGATGATGGCGGCGTCTATGAAGGCTCTTTCAAAGAAGGTCGCCAACATGGCACCGGAACTTACCGCCTGCCAAACGGTTACGAATACTCAGGCGAATGGGTGGACGGAGAGATTCTGGGGCAAGGTGTTGCCCGCTTTCCCAACGGATCGGTCTATGAGGGCGCGTTTGCCAAGGGTAAGCCCGAAGGCTTTGGAAAGATCACTTTTGCCGACGGTGGCACCTATGAAGGCGATTGGCTGGACGGTAAAATCGACGGATCCGGCGTTGCGATATATTCCAACGGCGTTCGCTATGAAGGTGGCTTTCAACAGGCACTTCACCATGGTCAGGGCCGAATGGAAAGCCCAAGTGGCTATATCTACGAAGGCGCATGGCAGGGTGGCGTGAAGCAGGGTCAGGGACAGATCACCTACCCGGACGGCGCAGTTTACGAGGGCTCTCTGGTTGACGGAAAACGTGAAGGTGACGGAACGTTGACGATGCCCGGCGGGCTTATTTTCGTCGGACAGTGGAAAGGCGGCCAGATCAACGGTCAGGGCACATTGAGCCAGCCAAATGGCGACCGTTATCAAGGTAGTCTAGTAAACGGCGAACGGCAGGGGGACGGGAAAGTTACCTATGCCAATGGCGACACATATATCGGTCAGTTTCAGGCAGATAGCCGCCATGGAACCGGCACCTTTAAGGGGGCCGACGGCTATACTTATATCGGCGACTGGGTTGCTGGACGGATAGAGGGGACCGGAAAGGTCACCTATCCTGACGGATCGGTTTATGAAGGCCAGTTTCGCGATGACCTTGCCGACGGAACCGGCAAGATCCTTTATCCCGATGGAAATTCCTACGAAGGAGATTGGCGTGCAGGGGTCATCGAGGGCACCGGGATAGCACAATATGCCAACGGGCTTACCTATGAGGGCCAATTCAAGAACGCCAAGAACCACGGTCAGGGCACGATGACATTCGCCGACGGCTATACCTATGTCGGTGGCTGGGTTGACGGGCAGCGCCATGGCGATGGACGCGCGACCTACGGGGATGGCACGGTTTATGTTGGTCAGTTTGTGAACGGACAACGTGAAGGCAAAGGAACGATCACCATGGTCGATGGCTTTACCTATACGGGCGACTGGAAAACCGGCGAGATTGAGGGACAGGGTATTGCGACCTACGCCAATGGCGATGTCTTTGAGGGCACGTTTCGCGCCGGCAAACGCCATGGGTCTGGCACGGTCCGGTATTCCTCGGGTCAACAGGCCAGTGGCACCTGGGAAAGTGGCGCGCTAAAGGAAGAACCCGCAACTGAATAACCCCAATGTCCGCTGGGCCAAACTAACCGGGCCAAACTAAAACGTCATTGGCGCTTTTCTTTTCTTTGGCGCCATGTATAGATTGCCTCATGGTCACTGCTAATAAACATATTTTCAATCGGGGCGCTTTGGCTGCCCTGCCCTTGCGTGACCTGCTTCTTCTTAGCTGCCTCTGAGCGTGCCTTTGGCGCGACCGCTCAGAGGTGAACAGCGTCAGAAACATCAGCTAAGCTAGAAAAAGAAAGATAATCCAATGACATCGAAAAGCGAACAGGACCGCGTCCTGATCTTTGATACAACCCTGCGTGACGGCGAGCAAAGCCCCGGCGCAACAATGACCCATGACGAAAAGGTCGAAATAGCTTCCATGCTTGACGATATGGGCGTGGACGTCATCGAGGCCGGCTTTCCGATCGCCAGTCAGGGTGATTTTGAAGCGGTTCGCGATATTGCCAAGCAGGCGCGCAATTCCGTGATTTGCGGCCTGTCGCGCGCAAATATCGGCGATATAGACCGCAGCTGGGACGCGATCAGACATGCGCCCCAACCACGCATCCACACCTTCGTCGGCACCTCGCCGCTGCACCGGGCGATCCCGAACCTAAATCAGGATGAACTGGCCAACCTCATTCATGAAACCGTGACCCATGCGCGCAACCTGAGCGACAATGTGCAATGGTCCCCGATGGATGCCACACGAACCGAGCTGGATTACCTGTGCCGGGTCGTAGAGATTGCCATCAAGGCCGGGGCCACAACGCTGAATATCCCCGACACAGTTGGCTACACGGCCCCACGCGAAAGCGCCGATCTGATCCGGATGCTGATTGAAAAAGTGCCCGGTGCGGATGAGGTCGTGTTTTCGACCCATTGCCACAATGACCTTGGCATGGCGACCGCCAACAGCCTGGCCGCCGTCGAGGCCGGTGCCCGCCAGATCGAATGCACAATCAACGGGCTGGGCGAACGCGCCGGCAATACCGCGCTGGAAGAGGTCGTGATGGCGCTGAAAGTGCGCAATGACATCATGCCCTACCGAACAGACGTGGATACCACAAAAATCATGGCGATCAGCCGCCGGGTTGCCACCGTTTCCGGGTTTTCGGTTCAATACAACAAGGCCGTCGTGGGCAAGAACGCTTTTGCCCATGAAAGCGGCATCCATCAGGATGGAATGCTGAAAAACGCCGAGACCTTTGAAATCATGCGGCCCGAAGATGTCGGGCTGACTGAGACCAACATCGTTATGGGCAAACATTCGGGCCGGGCGGCGCTGCGCTCCAAGCTGAAAAACTTTGGCTTTGAACTGGCCGACAATCAGCTCAACGACATGTTCGTGCGTTTCAAAGCACTGGCTGACCGCAAAAAGGAAATCTACGACGATGACCTGCTGGCGCTGATGCGCGACAGTGAAACGGACGCAGTGCATGACCGGATTCAAGTGAAATCGCTTCGGGTTGTATGCGGAACTGACGGGCCGCAAACGGCCGAGTTGGTCATGTTGGTGGACGGAGAAGAAAAATCCTGTACGGCCACCGGTGATGGTCCAGTTGACGCAACCTTCAACGCGATCAAGGAATTGTTCAGCCATGAGGCACGGCTGCAGCTTTATCAGGTTCACGCCGTGACCGAAGGCACCGATGCGCAGGCAACCGTCAGCGTCCGTATGGAAGAGGACGGCAGGATCGTCACCGGCCAGTCGGCGGACACAGACACCGTTGTAGCGTCGGCCAAGGCCTATGTGAACGCGCTGAACAAGCTGTTGGTTCGGCGGGCAAATTCTGCGCCCAACGATGATGTCAAGACTGTCAGCTTTCGCGACTCTGTCTGAACAATTAACGGCGAAATGGCGCTTAATGGGCTAATTCCTGCCCTTTCGCCATCGCAATTGTCGGCGTATAAGAAACAATAAATCCGCGGCTTTCAGAGTCGCGGGTAAATTGTGATACCGGAACAGGAAATTCGGAGCATGGCAGGTTTTGCAG
>JAHRVD010000131.1 GCA_019090845.1 Marinosulfonomonas sp. | reverse complement strand
CCGCTGTTTTATCGCCAAATTCATCCGTAAGCGCGGCGCTGCCAATAAGACTCAGATCAAATCCGCCCTGAACCGACCCGCCTGAATTTACCGCCTCTACGACAATTTGCAGCGCGGATTGCGCACCGCTGGTATCTGTATCGATGCTGATAATCCCGCTTATCGGGTCAATCGAAATCTGTGCGGGCAAGGGATTGGCGACAAGTGCAAAACTTAGCTGCCCACCTGAAAAATCCGACGATGCATCCAGTATATGAACGCCGGAATTGACGCCTATAATCTGGTCCGGAAACAGCCCTGCCGCAATCGGCGGCGCGTGTCGCACAGGATAGGATTGGCTAGATATATCCACGCCCTGAACCAGCGCCTTGCAAAACAGGTTTTGCGCATCATCACCGGTGCCGGGCACATAAGTTGGCGACGTGGCACCGAGCAGATCACCTGCCTGCAGTGTTGCCCATTGATAGCCTGTCGGCGCAGCACCAACGACCACAGCGCTCAGCGCAACACCAATTTCGGCGGTGATGCCAAAGCTCGGATTAGCCGATAATCCGGCAATCTGGACATCGACTGGTCCGCTCGGGTCGGCTGCGTTGTACTGCCAGGACGACATACTAATGGCAAGTGCGATGCGCATGTATAGGAACCTCGGATAAAATCTGACACGGGCAAAATTTCGGCCCTGCGTGACGACCAAAAGTCGGCGGTAACCATTGTCGGGGTGGTCGCCGGGACAGCGATTTCAGCAGGCCAGCGTTTCTAGCCATTCCAGTCTGCCCCGGATCAAAAGCAGCCAAATGCTGGACGGATTTTTTTAAGAATACCTTAAGCCAGCGCACGGGCGCGTATCACCGGCCAGCGGTCGGCTACCATGGCAATTCAAGCTTTTGAATTCACAGCGTTTTCAAGCTTTCCAGATCAGAGCCAGAAAGTTAAGGAATATTAATGCCGCACTTCAAGCGTTGAACAGGAAATGCAGAACGTCGCCGTCCTTGACCGTATAACCCTTGCCTTCAACACGCATTTTGCCGCCGTCTTTGGCCCCCTGCTCGCCGCCCAAAGCAACATAATCATCATAGGCGATCGTCTCAGAGCGGATAAACCCGCGTTCAAAATCGCCGTGAATAACCCCGGCCGCCTGTGGTGCCAATGTGCCCTCTGGGATGGTCCAGGCGCGGGCTTCTTTCGGGCCGACGGTGAAATATGTCTGCAAATTCAACAGCTCGTAACCAGCGCGGATCACCCGGCTCAAACCGGCCTCTTTCAGGCCCATTTCGTCTAGAAACATCTGGGCTTCTTCAAGCTCCAGCTGGCTGATCTCTTCCTCGATCCTAGCCGAGATCACGACCGCCGCCGCACCCTGCTCGGCGGCCATTTTCTGAACCGCCTTAGAATAGTCGTTGCCATCCGCCGCGTCTTGCTCGGACACGTTGCAGACATAAAGGATCGGTTTTGTGGTCAGCAGTTGTAACATCGACCATGCTTTTGCGTCGTCTTCGCCAATTTCAACGCTGCGGGCAGGTTTTCCGTCTTCCAGTGCCGCCAGCGCGTCCTTTAGCAAGCGTTCCTGCTGCACGGCTTCTTTGTCGCCCCCACGCACTTTGCGTAAAATTCCCTGCAGCCGTTTTTCAATCGACTCCATGTCCGCCAGCATCAGCTCTGTTTCGATGGTTTGTGCATCCTCGACCGGATCAATACGCCCCTCGACATGGGTCACATCGCCGTCGTCAAAACAACGCACCACATGAGCAATCGCATCACATTCCCGAATGTTGGCCAGAAACTGATTTCCCAGCCCCTCGCCCTTGGACGCGCCTTTGACCAGCCCGGCAATGTCAACAAAGGTCATCCGCGTCGGAATGATCTGTTTTGATCCCGCGATACCGGCAAGAATGTCCAGACGGGCATCAGGCACGGCGACCTCGCCCACATTGGGTTCAATCGTGCAAAACGGAAAATTCGCCGCCTGCGCCGCAGCCGTTCGCGTCAACGCATTGAACAACGTCGATTTGCCGACATTCGGCAGGCCCACAATCCCGGTCTTGAAACCCATGTCACTATCCTTTGAAAACAGTCGGTGCCGCTTTTAGTGGCGCATCAGGCCCCATGCAAGCACAGCCTTTCGCGCGCATCAGGGATTGATTTTACGCCGGGTTTGGGCGACACCGCAGGAATGCCAGCTCGAGGATGGATATGACCCGGATTGATGAAAAGTTTGCCGCGCTGAAAGCCGATGGAAAAAAGGCTTTCGTTTCCTATATAATGGCGGGCGATCCGGACTATGAAACCTCGCTCGAAATAGTCAAAGGTTTGCCCGGCGCCGGTGTCGACATCATCGAACTGGGCGTGCCTTTCACCGATCCGATGGCCGACGGCCCGACGATCCAGTTGGCAGGCCAACGCGCACTTGCTGGCGGGATGAGCCTGCAAAGAACACTTGATCTGGCGACCGAGTTTCGCAAGGGCGACGATACGACACCAATTGTGATGATGGGCTATTACAACCCGATATTCTCGCGCGGTGTCGACAAATTCCTAGGCGACGCAAAAGCCGCAGGGATCGACGGGCTGATCGTGGTCGACCTGCCCCCCGAAGAAGACAGCGAGCTTTGCATCCCGGCGCAAAAGGCTGGCTTGAATTTCATTCGCCTTGCCACCCCAACAACGGACGACGCGCGTTTGCCCAAAGTGCTGAGCAACACCAGCGGCTTTGTTTATTATGTCTCAATCACCGGCATCACTGGCGCGGCAAGCGCGCAGGCCGGTGACGTCGGGCCCGAAGTGGCGCGCATCAAATCCCACACCGAACTGCCGGTGATTGTTGGCTTTGGCATCAAAACTCCGGAACGCTCTGAAGCAATTGCCAAAGTGGCTGACGGCGCTGTTGTCGGCTCTGCGATTGTCGAATTAATTGCGGCCGGAAAGTCAACAGACGAGGTTCTGGCCTTTGTGCGCGGTTTGG
>JAHRVD010000130.1 GCA_019090845.1 Marinosulfonomonas sp. | reverse complement strand
TCAAAGGGTTTTGCAGCCATTGGTCATTCTCCCGCAAGGAAACTGGTTCAACATTAAACCATTCCCGTTAGACATACCTTAAGCCGGGTAAATGTCCAATGATCCTGCGTTCAATCCGGCACGCGTGGCACGCATAGCTCAGGCGGCCTGGGTGGCCTTCAGTTCCTGCACCACAGAGCCGTATGACCCTTGATCCAGAAAATCCGCTTCGGCGGGCGTCGTCACCCGATTCAGCGCTTCGTTGCGATAAGGGAAACGTCCGAAACGGCGAATAACCTCGCGGTGCGCTTTGGCATGCAACAGGTTGGTGCCACCACCGTTTGGCATCCGCTTAAGCATCAGACGCACACCGCGATCCTGATCGCACAGGCTTTCTGAATGCATCAGAGGCAGATAGAAAAACTGTCGTGCGGGGGCGTCGATTTTCTGGTCCCAGCCGCGCGCAATCGCGACTTTGGCTGCAGCGCGGGCATTTGCGTCAGAAGCAAACGCCTGCCCGGAACCGCGAAACATGTTGCGCGGAAACTGATCGGTCAGCAAAAGATACGCCAATGTGCCCGTCGGATACGTCAGCCAAAGCCCGCAGGCGCCCTCTTGCGCCGCTTCCCAAGTCGACAGAAACCGGTCGCGAATTTGTTGATCGAGATCTTCGCCCCCCAGATACCAATCCTTGGGCGTAAGCTCATCCAACCAATAGGCCAGAACGTCTTGTGGGGATCTCATGGCCACTCTCCTTGGTCGCGTTGCCAAACCCGGACAATCAAATCGTTAATTCACATTCATCCCAAGGCAAGGTTTTCACGCAATTGGGGGGGTAATTGGGCATTGCTGCGGCTTCTATGCCTCAGTTTCATCGGTCATTGTTTCCTCTGCGGCTTCAATCGAGTATTCTTGCGCGGCCTCAAGTGTCACTGTTGATGCGCTGGGCATCACGGTCACATAAGCACCTGTGTCCTGGGCGGCCATCGCCGGGCGCTGCGTCATCCGAAACAGCGCATAGCCCACCAGTGCCACCATCAGCGCCCCGATAAAAAGCCAATACCCCGCCGGCCCGACCTGCCCGATCAGCCAGCCAGTTATCAGCGGCCCGGTGATCGCCCCCATGCCGTTGATGAAAATCAATCCGCCCGAGGCGGCGGCCATGTCTTCAGGTTCCAGATAGTCGTTGGTATGGGCAATAAGTAGCGAATAAAGCGGGTTGGACGCGCCACCGACGATAAAGGCAAGGACGATCAGAGCGCCGAAAACATCACCCAGAAACAGCCCAAACATCGATGCGATACCGCCAACGGCCGCCACGATCAGCACCAGAGCGCGGCGATCCATCCGGTCCGACAGCCAACCGATCGGAAATTGCGCCACCAGAGCGCCGACATATATCGTTGCGATAAACACCGAGATTTGCCCGACCGGCAGCCCCAGTTGTGCTGCATAAACCGCCGACATGCCAAACTGCGCCCCAAACACACCGCCCAGCAAAAACAACCCGACACAACCAAGCGGTGAAACCGCATAGATGTCACGCAGGCGCATTGGCTTTGTCGTTTCAAACGCGGGCGTCGGATTTACCGACAGCAGGATCGGCGCAAATGAGATCGAGACCAGAACCGACGGAATGACGAACAGCACAAAGCCGGACGGATCGCCCAGCACCAACAGGCCCTGCGCCGCCACGACGCCAGCCATCTGCACGATCATATAAAGCGACAGTGTCTGGCCGCGATTTTCATTGGTTGCCGCGTGGTTCAGCCAGCTTTCCGCCGTCACATATACGCCTGAAAAACAAAACCCGATGATGACCCGCAACAGCGCCCAGGCCCAGGGCTCGGTGATTGAGGGGTAAAGGATAAGAACGGCCGAAATGAACGAGCCGAGGGCCGCAAATACCCGCACGTGGCCCACCCGGCGGATCAGTTCGGGCGCAACCCGCGAGCCACCAAAGAAACCTGCAAAATAGGCCGACATGACGATCGACATTTCAAGGGTCGAAAACCCCTCGATATTGCCACGAATGCCCAGCAAAGTTCCCTGAACGCCGTTGCCGACCATCAGCAACAACATACCCAGCAACAACGCCCAGGAAGTTTTAAGAACGTCGAACATGTCAGCCTCCGCCAGATAGCTCGGGCCGGTTATATCTGCTTTAGGTGCCGCCGGTTGTGCGTCTGCGACTGAAACCTGTCAGTCAACGCCATCGGGCAACAGGATCGAGGCGTCGCCGTAGGAAAAGAACCGATAATCCTGCGCAATAGCGTGGGCATAGACCTCGCGGATACGAGCGCGCCCCATCAGCGCCGAAACCAGCATCATCAACGTCGACTTTGGCAGGTGAAAATTGGTTATCAGCGCGTCAGTGACGCCAAACTGATAGCCCGGTGCAATGAATATATCGGTGTCACCGGTCCAGGCGCCCAACTGCCCGTCCGCCCCGGTCGCAGTCTCGATCAGCCGCAGCGCGGTCGTTCCCACCGGAATAATCCGCCCACCCGCAGCTTTGGTGGCGTTGATCTCTGCTGCCGCGCGGGCGCTGACCTCGCCCCATTCGGCGTGCATCTTGTGATCCGCGATATCATCGGTTTTGACCGGCAGAAATGTTCCCGCCCCGACATGCAGGGTGACAAAGCTGGTTGTCACACCATGCGCGGCGATTTGATCCAACAGGGCAGAATCAAAATGAAGCGAGGCCGTGGGCGCTGCAACAGCACCCAGTCGGCGTGCCCAGATCGTCTGATAGTCTTCTTTATCACGCTCATCAGCCGCTCTTTTGGCCGCAATATAGGGCGGCAACGGCATCGCACCGACCTTGGCCAGCGCTGCATCAAAGGCATCGCCTTCGCGGTTGAACTGTAAGGTCGCGACCCCCTCGGATCGGTGCAGCACCTGCGCTTCCAACCCGGCATCAAAAACGACAACCTCGCCGTCGCGAATTTTCTTGAGCGGTTTTAGCAAGGCCTGCCAATTGCCATCCACGTCCACCGACAGCAACGTAACCTCGATCCGCGCCGATGTTTGGCCCGCGTCACCTTGCCGGGTGCGCTGCCCGCTCAGGCGGGCCGGGATAACGCGGGTGTCATTCAGCACCAGCCGGTCGCCGGGGCGCAGATAGTCGGTGATCCCGCTTATCGAGGCATCAACGATCTGTTCGGGCGTTACCACCAGCAAGCGCGACGCACTGCGCGGGCGCACAGGGCGCGTAGCGATCAGCCGCTCGGGCAGATCAAAGTCAAATTCCGACAGTTTCATTGCAGGTTCACTCCGGGGCTTTGGGTGGCTAACGGCGGAAAATATCGCGAAATATGCCCGGTGTCAGGATCGACAATGGGTTGACCTTGACACGCGGCTCATCGGCACTGCCGCTCAGCCGAAAATTAAACCCGAACAAGCCCTCGCCGCGCCTGCTGGAAACCGCCTGCCCGATTGCATTAAGGAAATACACCGGCGAGACGACCCCCTGCATATCCATCAACGAGGTGGTCAGATCATAAATCCCGTCCATCGCAACCCCAATCGAAGGACCGGTGGCAGATGAGCGTTTCAGCTTCAGCAGGGTTGGCGACAGAACAAAACTGGCCTCGACCTGCACAAACGATATCCCGGGCCCGGAAAGTTGATCCAGCAGACCAACAATAGAAATTGCGTTTAACAGTTCGGTCAAAGCGGGTGCGTCGACCACGCGGGTGTTCGTGGCCGTCAGGTTGCCTTTGTAGACCCCATTTTCCTTGCTTGGACGCAAAGTCATATCCAGTTTGCCGCCCGCAGCATTTTCAAACACGCCAGCGCTTCGCATCACCCCGCCTGCATTGTCACTGAGAATACGAATTGCGGTGCCGTTTTTATCCGGCGCAAGGTGGCCTGTGATCCGCGCACCGCCATTCACCCGTGCTTTGAAATCGCCGACAAAACCTTCACTACCGGAAAAGTCGCCAACAAACTCGGTCAGTGAAATACCTTCCGACACAATGACCCGGTCCATTGCCAGACTGATCGGTCCGCCAGCGCCGCTGCTGGTGCCACCGCCCCCCCCGCCAAACGAGGTTTCGCGAATATCAATCGTGCCGCCCGACACCGTCACCCCGGGCGAGGTCCCCGCCCCACGCCCCGACAAAACAACGGGTGCGTCCAGCCATGCCCCGACCTTCAGAGCCTCAAAACTGGTGCGCCCCATGGTTCCATCGTCATTCAGTGTCAGTGATCCGCCGGTTGCGCTCAGCCCCGGTGCGCTAAGTTCCAGATCCTCTACCACCGGTATTTTACCAAGCGATCCGGCGACCTTCAGCTGTCCGGTTGAACTGGTTGATTTTGACCAGCCTATGGGTGGCACCGAAATGGCAATACCTTGCAAATCCGAGTTAAGCACAAAGCGGGGCCTCTGATCTTTTGCCAGATCAATGGTATACTCACCACGCCCAACCCCACTTACCGAGCCCTGCGGCAAGCCGATGCCAAATTCATCAATAAACCCCTGCGTCAGCTCGATGCTGCCCGACACCGAACTTTTGCCCGCCTGATCAACGGCGCTTTGTTGCGCCCATAGGAAATCGGTCCAAACACGGCCAATCTTTGCCGGGCCGGAAATCTCGACTTTGGCTGGGTCCGCCGTCAAAATCAGTTTTTCGGCCTGCACAAGACGCCCGGGCACAATCACGTCCGACGACATATTGGCCAGCGTGGCCTGCGCCCGATACGTGATATCAGCCAAAGCGATCTTTTTGGTTGTCGGAAAACTGACGTTTGCGACAAATTCGGTGCTGCCGCTGGCCATATCCGGGGGCAGTGTAGAATTTTTCAGCACCCGAAATGGCGGTTGGGCCAGTAGTGACAGCGCGGCTGTTGCCTGCGCTTTGCCGCGCAACGTCAGATCGGCGCGGGCGGGTTTCTGGCGGATGTCGGGAATGGTCATGGTAGAGCCGCTCAAGTCGATCCTGCCTCCCATTGGGGCCTGAACAAAGCCGTCTTCAAGGCCCAGTGTGAACACCTGACCTTCTATCGTGCCAAACCCGGTTCCATTCTGAATTTCGGGCAATTTTTTAATGTAGCGCAGGGAGGCGTCTCGAAACTGAAACCCAACCGAATAAAGTGGTGGTTGATCCGGTTTGATACGCACCGCTGCGCGCAGCATCGGATAAAATGCATCTGAAACATTCTGAACCACCCAGTTCCGGGTTTTGGGCACAGCAGACAGCGGCCAGAATTCCAGCATCTGGTCATGGGTGAAGTTGCTTAACGACAGATCCCCTGCCATTTCCCAGCCGCTTTCACCCGCAGTTATCAGACCGGTAGCTGATAATACTTCCGGCTCTTTGCGCAATATCACCTGACCAAACTGGACCGAAAAAGGATCCAGCTTCAGGCGAAATTCAACAGCGCCTTGGGAAAACTCGACCGGGTGGGAAAACATGTCCTCGGGGTCAACCAACAGGTCAGACAAACGAAGCTGCGTCAGAAACGTTTTGGGCCAGCCATCCTCGTAATCGCGCAAATAGGCCTGACCTTCGGCGACCAGATTGGCGGCCTCGGTTTGTACAGCCACCTGAGAGAACGTCAGTTTGTCATCGCCCGGATCATAGCTGAAATAGGCTTTGCCGGACGTGAATGCGACCGGTTTGGTCGCCGGTGTCGGCTGTAACACACCGGTGCCGATTTCCAGCGTGCCGGCAAAATCATCCAGCCCGCCTGCCTCGTCAAAATCCACCCGCAACGCACCCGAAATAGGTGCATCCAGCACCCCAAGAAAGCTGAGCACAGGCGATTGCAACGCGATATCGGCCGCCGCCGCATTGGAAAAGGAAACCCCAAAGGCCGCCTGCGAAGACGCTGCGTCTGTCTGGATGCCGACAACCAGCTGGGCCAATTCCTCGGTGCCGTTGAAAACTTCAAAGTCGATCGCCAGATCCAGCCCTTCCTCCAGCCGGGTCAACTGCAAATGGCCCTCGGTTATCTGCCAAATACGGCCCGACCGAGCATCTTCCAACGCTATGGTCAGGTCATCTGCCAACAGCTTGCCGACACGGTTCAGCGGTGCACGTTTGAACGCATCGTCAAAGGAATCGAGCACATCCGCAAACGTCCCGGACGTGTTGCCACTACCACCAAATGACAGGGCAAACTGACCGTCTTGACGACGTCGGATTGTCATTTGCGCTCCGGCAAGGCGCACTTCTCTGGCTCTGATTTGTCCCTTCAAAAGATCGGGCAACGATAGGCGAACACCAACTTCGTTCAACCGCGCAACTTCTGTGCCGGCATCGTCATAGACCCCGATATCACGCACCTGAATGCCCGGCATCCCGGCTTGCGAAACCTGTAACTGCAAGCGGGCAATTGTCATCCGCCCGCTTGGTAACCCGTTATTGATTCTCGCAACAATCTGTTGGGTCATCCAATTTGGAGCGGTCATTGGCGTGCCAGTCACCGACATTCCCGCATAGACCATCAGTCCGAACAGAAAAACGATGCTGGCCAACATCCAGAACCCGACACGGCCGCGGCGGGCTGGCTTGCCCTGCGGTTGCCTTTTGCCCGGCGGAATTTTGTTGTTGTGGCTCATCTTCACCCGATTTTTAGCCAATACGACCGCAAAAACTGTTCTTGCTCTTTATCTTTGCCCGTTAGGCCCTAAAACTTCACCCAAATTCAACCGGATGTAACAGGACCTATGCTCAAAAACGGACAAATCGCCCCCGATTTCACCCTGCCCCGCGATGGTGGCAGCCTTGTGACCCTTTCAGATCTGCGAGGACAAGCCGTCGTGCTGTTTTTCTACCCAAAAGACAACACGCCCGGCTGCACGACCGAATCGATTGCTTTTACAGCCATGAAGGCCGAATTTGAGGCCGCAAATACCACCATCCTTGGTGTCTCAAAGGATAGCGTGGCCAGTCATGACAAGTTCAGAACCAAACACGATCTGGGCGTGGCGCTGATTTCGGACGTCGATGGTGACCTGTGTGAACGATATGGGGTCTGGGGCGAAAAGAACAACTACGGGCGCAAATACATGGGCATCACCCGCACCACCGTGTTGATCGACGATCAGGGCAAAATTGCGCAAATATGGAACAAAGTCCGCGTCAAAGGCCACGTCGAGGACGTGCTGGCGGCCGCGCAGGCCCTTTGACCTTCAACCTGGCTGAGCACGCCGTCGCTGTCTTGAACACCGCCGATGCCCACGAAAAAGCAGCCCTGTCGCGCGAAACAGCAAAGGCGTGGTTTGCCGCACGCGGCCAAAACGAGCGCACGGCAGTGGGCACAGCCCACCCGCCAGATCACCCCGCCCGCCCAGACCGCCCGGAACTGGTCGCGCCTCGTGATGTGCCCAAACGTCGCCCCGG